>NZ_JAJKGM010000039.1:0-31425 GCF_021412605.1 Clostridium celatum | reverse complement strand
GTATTATTTAGTCTCGCAAACTTATTGTATTTCCTTAGGTTGAGAAGAGCAATGTTCATATAACTTAACAGATCGAATAAATAACAAAGGAGAAAGATATGAAAATTACTATAATTGGATGTGATGGAGCTTATCCTAGAGTTAATGGAGCTACATCTGCATATTTAATTGAAGATAAGAAAACAAAGATATTATTAGATTGTGGAAGTGGATCAATAGCAAGACTTCAAAATCATATAAACTTAAGTGAACTTAATGGAGTGATAATAAGCCATTATCATAGAGATCACTATGCTGATTTAGAATGTATGCATTTTGCAACGATGCTTGATACTTTTAGTGAAGCAAGAAAAGAACCACTTGTTATATACGGACCTGGAGAAGAAGAAATATTAGCATATAAAAAGTTTTGTATAGGAAAGAATTTTAAGAAAGAAGAGAAATTCACTATAGGAAGCTTAACTTTTTCAACTCATATTAATAAGCATGGAGTTGAAGCATATAGTATTAAAGTTACTAATGAGGAAGGAAAAACTATAGTTTATACAGGGGATACAGGATATTATAATGAATTACCAGAGTTTTGTAAGGATGCTAATATTTTAGTTGCAGAAGCTTCTTGTTATGAATATGAAAGAGGAAGAATGTCTGGGCATATGACGGCAATTGAAGCAGCTACTGTTGCTAAAGAAGGTAATGTTGATACTTTAGTATTAACTCATTTACCACATCATGGAGATATTGAAGATTTGCTAAAAGAAGCGAATACAGCTTTTGATAAAGAAATATTATTAGCGAAATATGATCTTATAATAGAAGTGTAATTAAATTAACTATTTTCTCTAAAGAGAATAAATTACAGAAAAATTTAATATTAATAATTTAATAAAATTTTAAAACAAATTTAATAACAAATTAGAGTGAAATTGATAGTACAGTTCTTCTAATTTGTTATTTTTTATTTTATAAAATTATTTATAGAGAATAATTTTATACACTGCCCTATAATATAAAATCATAGTATTTTTATAGCTAGATTTACACATATGAAATAGTTTTATACTAAAACCATATTATGGATAAATAAGAAAAAATATGATACTATTTTCATGTAGATATTTTCAGTTAGAGCAACTTGTTGAAGGGAGGAGCTTGGGGAATAACCAAGAAATTTATCATGAGAAATAAGATTAAAATAGGAATAGTTGGATATGGAAATTTAGGTAAAGGTGTAGAGTTAGCTTTGAATAAAAATACTGATTTAGAATTAGAGGCTATTTTTACAAGAAGAGATCCACAAACAGTACAAACTATAAATTCAAAAATAGTTCATATATCAGAAATTGATAATTATATTGATAAAATTGATGTAATGATATTATGTGGAGGTTCTGCTAAAGATTTACCGAAACAAAGTATTAAGATTGCAGAAAAATTTAATATAATAGATAGTTTTGATACACATGCAGATATACCATATCATTTTAATAGTATAAATGAGGTAGCAAAAAGGGCAAAAACAATTTCACTTATATCAGCAGGATGGGATCCAGGATTATTTTCTTTAAATAGATTGTTAGGAAAAGTTATTTTACCGGATGGGAAAGATTATACATTTTGGGGAAAAGGTATAAGTCAAGGACATTCAGATGCCATAAGAAATATTAATGGGGTAAAAGATGCTGTGCAGTATACAATACCAATTAAAAGTGCTATAGAACAAATACGTAATGGACAAACACCTGATTTTACTGTTAGAGAAAAGCATGAAAGAATATGTTATGTAGTTGCTGAAGAAGGGGCAGACTTAAAGAAAATTGAGAATGAAATTGTTAATATGAAAAATTATTTTAGTGATTATAATACTAAAGTAAATTTTATTACAGAAGAAGAATTAAAAGATAAACATAGTGCGATGCCCCATGGAGGTTTTGTAGTTAGAAGTGGTAACACAAGTGCTAATGTAAAGCAAAGAATGGAATTTAGTTTGGAGTTAGATAGTAATCCAGAGTTTACAGGAAGTATATTAGTAGCTTATGCAAGAGCTGTATATAAATTATTTAAAGAAGGAAAATCAGGAGCTTATACAGTTTTAGATATTCCTTTTAGTTATTTATCACCAAAAAGTGGAGAAGAATTAAGACGAGAGTTATTATAAGAAAATATATAAATTCATTTAGATAAAAATATCAAAGATAGGGAAGGAAGTTATGAAAGTAGGATTAGTATTAGCTGGTGGTGGCGGTAAAGGTGCATATGAACTTGGAGTTTGGAAGGCTTTAAAGGAATTAAATTTAAGCCAATATATATCTGTTTTTGCAGGTACATCTATAGGTGCTTTTAATGCAATTTTATTTGCAATGGATGATATGGAAAAGGCTGAAAAACTATGGGAAGAAGTAACTATGGACAAAATAGTTCCTATTAGTAAGATGGAATTAATTACAAGAGGTATAGGTTTATATCTAGGTGGAAAAAATCTACAGTTAGCAAAGAAGTTTTTAAATGATAATGTTGAGCGAGGAGCCATTGCAAAGGATGGTGCTATCGATATTATAAATAAATATATTGATTGCGCTAAAATTAAAGAAAATAATAAAATATGTTATGCAGCATGTACTAAGCTAACAAACTTTAGTGCTAAATATTTTAAAATAAATGATTTTGATGAAGAAACGGGAAAAAATATTGTACTTGCTTCAGCTTCATTGCCATTAATATATGATAGTACAGAAGTGTTAGGAGAAAAGTATATAGATGGAGGAATAGTTGATAATGTACCTATACAACCTGTATATGGAGAAAATTGTGACATAATTATTGTTGTTTTACTTTCAAAGGATGCACAAATAGATAGATCACTTTATCCTAATTCAAAATTAATAATTATAGCACCAGAAAATTTATTTGAAAATACAATTACTGGAACGTTGAATTTAGAATCGGAAGCTAAAAGGAAAAGAATTATTGAGGGATATAATGATGCAATGAATAAGCTTGAGCCAATAATGCTGCTTACAAATTTTGCCAGCGAGGATGAAGAGAAAAGAAAGAATCCTAAATTGTATAAACTATATAATTATACAAAGGAACTATCAAATAAGATAAAAAGTAATAAGAAAAATAAAACAATAAATAGTAAGCATGAGTCACTATAAGGTGTTAAAATTTTTATTTTATATATTGTATGTAAAATACGTAAGATAGAAAATACTTAATATAGAAAAGCTATGTATAAATTAAAATAGCTTTTCTATATTAATAATATTTTATTTGATTAATTAATAATTGAAAATTTACACTGAAGTTTTACAATACTTAGAGGACAAATAAATATTAAGTTTATGAGAAGTTTTCATAATATAAAAAAACTTTATAAACTCTTTTAAAAAAAAAATAAAATTTGTTAGAAGCAGAATAAGAATAATAATGGCCATAAGCCACAGAAGCAGTTTCCAGATCCAAAATTTCCACATCTGCCATATCCATAATTGTTATATCCATAGTTATTATATCCATAATTTTGATAATAATTATTAGGACAACATCTATTATTATTATTATTATTATTATTATTATTATTATTATTATTATTATAGTTGTTACAATAATTTCTCATATTAAGCCCTCCTTTAACTAAATATAATTAAAACATTTTTAGAAAATATGCATAATGTTTTATAGTATAATATATTCATGAATAATTATTATGGTGAGCTTTTTAAAAAATTTTTATGTAAAACAAGATATAAGGAAATTGTTAAGATGATTGTTATAAGCGGAGTTTTTTAGGAAAGTAAATGATATAATGAACTTATGTAATTTTAAAAATTATAATTATGGGGGAGAGTAGGTTTTGAAAAAAATATATAAAGGTCTTATGAGTATAGGATTATGTATTATAATGTTAAGCTTAGGGATATTATTTTTTAGAATGTATACTAGTAGTGAAGAAAAAATAGAAAAACAGGTTGTTATAGAAAAACAAGTTGAAGAAAATAATGAAGAAGTTAAAGTGAAATTAGAAGAAGAAATAATAGATACAGAAAATGAATCAGTGGATACTAAAAGGGCTTATAGAACCAATATTATAGGAAATAATGAAGATAAATTTACATTAATGATTTATATGTGTGGCTCAGATTTAGAATCAGAATATGGAGCCGCTAGCGTAGATATAAGAGAAATGTTAGAGTCCAATATAGGTGAAAATATAAATATATTAATTGAAACAGGTGGAACCTCTGATTGGACCAATGAATCTATAAGTGAAGAACGAAACCAGATATATAAAATTGAAGATAATGAGCTTGTTTTAGTTAAAGATGATTTAGGATTAAGGAATATGGCTGAATCAAGCACATTGAAGGATTTTATTACATATTCAACAAAAAACTATCCAGCTAATAGATATGGACTTATAGTTTGGAATCATGGCTTTGGTACAATAGAAGGTTTTGGGCGTGATGAAAACTTTGAGGGTGATAATATGGAATTAAGTGATATGACAAAGGCATTAGAGGAAAGTGATGTTTTTTTTGATTTTATTGGATTTGATGCTTGTTTTATGTCAACTATAGAAGTTGCATATAATCTTAAGGATTTTTCAGATTACTTAATAGCATCTTCCGAAATAGAGCCTTTTGCAGGTTGGTATTATAGTAATTGGATTACAGAGTTATCTAATAATACATCAATTTCAACAGAAGAGCTTGGAAAAATAATAATTGATGATTTTGTGCAACATAATTCCAATAGAGAAATTCCAGAAAAAGCAGTATTAGCAATTACAGATTTAACAGAAATAGAATATGTATATGAAAATTTATGTGATTTTTTTACTGAGATTAATATTGAATTAAATAATAAAAATTATGATAAAGTTTCGCTAGCTAGAAGTGAAGCTAAAAATTTTGCAGATAATTTGGTAGATCATATAGATGCAATAAGTATAGCAGAAAAATTAAATTTGAATTCATCTCAAGAGTTAATAGAATCTATAAATAAAGCTGTTAAATATAAGTCGTTTACAAGTACTATGGAAGAGGTAGGAGGATTATCTATTTATTTTCCTTATTATAAAATAGATTATTTTAATGAATTTAAAGATGCCTTTAATAATTTGAATCTAAATGATGATCATTATAGATTTATAAATGAAATTGTAAGTGATATATCTGAAGGGAAAATTAGCATTATAGGTACAGCTCGCGAATTCACTAGTGAACATAAATCTAAGGATAGTATAGCAAATAGATATAATTAAACTAATTAGAAATTAGTAGTTAAGAGTTAAACTCCTAACTATTAATTAAAAATAATGGTTAATAATATTTTTTACTTTTTTTCTTCTATACGTATTTCTCTTTCTAAAACAAAAGTCATGATAATACGTAAAATAAAAATTGTACCTATTAGTATTAAATCATCTAAATCTTTAATTATTACAGTTTTTAAAATTTCTGCAGCTAATTTAAAATCTAAGCAAGTTACTAGTGAATTTGCAAAATTTAATTTAATTTTATAATCTTTCTTTGTAAAAAAGGTTCTAAAGAAATTGAAAAAAGCTGTAAAAGCACCAATTAAAAGAATAATAATTCCCATACCTTCTAATAAATTAATTAAATGAGGAAGGTAAGTGTTAAATAAGTTTTCAAGCATAATTAATACTCCTTTATTTTTATACTTAGGATTAGTATTTGAAAAATAGGATATATTATTCTACATAGAAATATTTTGATTTATAGTATAAAAATAGTATAATTAAAAGGAAGTATTTTTAATAAAGGAGGAAAGTTTAGTAAGATAGTTTACTAAATATAAAATAATATGTTAAAAGAAGTTTTAAAAAAAGACGAAATAGCAGCAATGAAAGCTAGAGATAAAAAAAAGGTTAGTGTGTTAAGATTAGTTAATGCTGAAATTAAAGCATATGAAGTTAATAGCAGGGAAGTTATAGATGATGAAAATGTTATTAAAATAGTTGAAAGAAGCATAAAGCAAACAAAGGAAGCTTTAGAGTATGCTGTAAAGGCAAATGATGAAGAAAAAATAGAAGAGGGGAAATTTGCCCTTGAAGTTTTAACTCCATATCTTCCAAAGCAATTAAGTGAAGAAGAAGTTGTAGCTATGTTAAAAGAAATAATAACAAATGGCAATTATACAGCTAAGGATATGGGTAAAATAATGAAGGAAATTATGCCAAAGGTTAATGGGAAATTTGATAGATCAAAGATTAATCCTATGGTGAAAAATTTATTAGGGTAATATAAGTTTTAGGTATACTGGTAAGGTGTACCTAATTTTTTTATATAAATATAAGATATATTTTACATAAATATGTAATTTGATTTTTTATATATAATGGTAGTAGTATATAGGTTAGTTATAATTTATTAAATATAAATAGATAATAAATATTTAGAGGTGAATATGACAGAAATAGGTATGACACTAAAGAAGAAAAAAGAGAGAATAGATATTAGTAGCTTAAGTGATTTAAAAAAAATATTAAAAAGAGATGGATATATAGTAAATAAACTTGATGAAGATGAATTCAAAGAAGAAATGAAGAGAATTTTTAATATAAATGAGGAAATGGTAGAAAACCTATATACCATCATTGAAGAAGATAATATTATTTATAGATCCAAGGATATATTAGAATTTATAGATTACATAGAAAAAGTAGTACTTTTTGAGAAGGAACATAATAAGTTATGTAAAAAGATAAGTAAATTTAAAAAGGTAAATATAACTAGAGTTGAGTATGATAGAGTAGTAAGTATTCAAGATGATGTAGAGCATATAATAAAAGCTATAAATAAAATAAAAGATAGTATATCAGAAACTATAAATGAAAAAGAAATAGCAAGAATAGAAACATTAGAGGCAGAAATAAGTAAAGAATATGTCTATGCTAAAGATATTGAGTTATTAAAAAAGATGATTTTAAATAGTTCAGAAAAAATAAAGGAAAATTATGACGATAAAAATAAAATAAAAACAATATCAATGGAAATACCAACGGAAATAAAGACAACATATATTAAACCTACAAAAGGAACTATAGAGTATTATCAGCATTTAAAAAATAATATACCAAGAATGAAGCGTTTAAGAAAAAATATAGATAAATATATTGAATTTAGTGAGAATGAAGTTGGAACAATAAGTATAAATCAAAGTGATGCATTACAAGACTCTATAAACATAGCAGTAGCGATTTATAATGGTAAGGAGTTTAAAGCTGTAAGTGGTAGCGATGAAGTAGAAGGATTTTGTATGGCAAAACCTATAGGACAAGTTGCCTTCAAAAGTAGTAAAGTTAATAAATTAGGTAAATTAGGGATAGGATACAATAGAATTAATGATAGTGAAAAAAAGATATTAGAAGAAATAAATAAGCAAATAGAAAGCAATGAGTTAGAAGACAAAGGAGAGCTTGTTTTATATAGTAAATGGCAACCGTGTCCAAGTTGTTATTATGTTATTAGTCAATTTTGTGAAAAGTATCCTAGAATCAAATTTAAAGTTAAATATAGAAATAAGTATGGGGAATAGATAAAAAATATATTTTTTATTGTTGACTTTAACGCAACGTTAAGGTGTATAGTTTAGCTTAAGAGGAGGTCTAGATTATGGAATATACAGTGCAAAAACTTAGTCAGCTTGCAAAAATAACAACCAGGACTTTGAGATATTATGATGAAATTAATCTTTTAAAGCCTAGAAGAATTAATAAAGCAGGATATAGGATATATGGAGAGAATGAGGTTGATAGACTTCAGCAAATCCTCTTTTATAAGGAGCTAGGTGTTGGGCTAGGTGAAATAAAAGAAATATTAGATAATCCTAATTTTGATGAAGTAGAAGCACTAAAGGAGCATAAAATAAAACTTCTTGAAAGGCAACAAAAAATAGAGCTGCTTTTAAAAAATGTAAATAAAACAATAAATTTAAAAGAGGGGAAAAATACAATGACAAATAAAGAAAAATTTGAAGGGTTTAAGCAAAATATAATAGATGAAAATGAAAATAAATATGGAAAAGAAGTAAGAGAGAAGTATGGAGATGATACAGTAAATAAAAGTAATAGTAAAATAAAGGGTATGTCTCAAGAAAAATATAATGAGTTTATAAGATTAGGAAAAGAAATTGAAGAAAAACTGGCAGAAGCTTTTAAAACTAATGATCCATCTAGTAATTTAGCGCAAGAAGTTGCAGAACTTCATAAAAAATGGCTTATGTTTACTTGGCCAAAATATACAAAGGAAGCTCATGCAGGAATTGCTCAAATGTATGTTGATGATGAAAGGTTCACTGCTTATTATGATAAAAATGTAGAAGGAACTACTAAATTCTTAAGAGATGCTATTTATATTTATACTAAAATGAAATAATAAATAAAAGAAAAAATTAAATAAAAACACAGCAGAAATGATTTTTCTGTTGTGTTTTTTGTTTTTAATATGTTAGAGAAATTAGTGATATTAAATAGAGGTATTTTATTAGAAATGTAAAAAAATCTAAATATAACCCAAAAAAGCAAAACAAATGTTGAAAAATCTAAATATTTTAGAAAGGATACTATTTATACTAAAAGTGTATAATAATGTAAAAATGGCATAACAATCCTAATTACTAAGATGAAATTGCACTATTATACTATACATTTTTTCTTGTAAGTATTTATAAAGAATATAATACGAGAAAAAAATTTTTAGGTATAAGGGGAGGATTATAATGAAGTTTAGTAAGATTTCAAGAAAACTTATGGCTGCGGGATTATGTTTGACAATGATGATAAGTAATACATCTTTAGTAGCTACTGCAGAAACAGTTCAGCAACAAGGTAGCGGGAATGTTAGTGCAAGTAAAGAAAGTAATTATATCACTATTGAAAACGATTATATTAAAAGAGAGTTTTCAATTGTTGATGGAAGGGTATTAACTAGCTTAATTCAAAATAATAGAGCTAATACAACATTAGTACCACAATCTGGATCGGAAGATTTTGTGATTAATATATTACAGGATGATGAAGATTCAGGTGAAGGAGAAGGTGAAGTTAATAAAGGAACAGCTCCAACACAAGTTATAGATCGTACTGAATGGAGTGCAACACTTTCTTCAAATGATGGAACTCAATATCAAGAATCAGATGTAGCTAAATTGTTCGATGGAAATAAAGATAGTTATATTGATCGCTATCAAATTTCAGGTTATCCGGTATCGTTAAAAATTGATTTAGGTGAAGTTAAAGAAGTATCATCTTTTTCATATTTAAAAAGACCAGGATATTCAGAATCAGCTTATGGTAAAAATGGTACTATGGGAGAGTATAGGCTGTATGTAAGTGAAGATGGTGATAATTGGGTAGAAGCAGGTTTAGGTGAATTTACTGAAAAAGATCATAACTTACATGAAGAAGGAGGTCTACATAATGTAGGAGATATTGTTTATGGAAATTTTGATCAAACATATACAACTAGATATGTGAGAATAGATCAATTATCTGATGCATTAGGTAGTACACAAGAGTTTACTGGCTCAGAAATAAACTTATTTGAAGATGTTTATAAGGTAGATGAAACTCCAGATGTGTCAGAAGAGGCTAGTAAAACCGAAATCAAATCAAGTGACTTAATTATTAATACCGAAGCTACAAAAATTGAAGATATTGAAAATGGTAAAAAGTTAACTATTTCATATGAACCATATATATTTAATGGAGTAGAATATTTAATTGATATGGTAACTGTTCTTGAAGGGGATGATCATTATATGAGATCATTCTTAGAGATTCAAGTAAATGATGAGTCAGCTAGAATTGATTATATAGATTTAGATAATTTTATTTTGTCTAATGATATAGAGGATACATTATGGTCACATCCAGACTTAAAAGATGTATCATCAATGTGGATAGGGAAAAATGAATTAATGCTAGGACAACCTATTTATGCAAATGGTATGTTCTTTGGTTCAGAATTCCCAGCAGCAGATACGGATATAGTAAGTGATGAAATGCAAATTAGATATTATAGTGGAAAGAGCTTTGAACAATTAAGATCAGATAATCAATTAACTACAGATGGTAAATTTGTATCTTGGCAAAATGTTGTAGGGGCAGCCCAAGGCATTGATACTGATGTTGTTCAAACTGACTTTTATGAATATATTTCAGAAATAGCAACACCAACTGAGTTTAGAAAACAATATAACTCTTGGTATGACAATATGCTTGGAATTACAGATGAAAGTATTGCAAAATCTTTTTATGGTTCTGAAAAAGGATTAACTGAAAATGGTATAGAACCAGTTGATTCATATGTTGTTGATGATGGATGGAATAACTATAGAGATGAGGAGTTTAATCCAAATATTTCATCAGCAGATGCTGGAGAAAGCATGAATCGTACTGGATTCTGGGAATTTAATGATAAGTTCCCTAATGAATTATACACTTCTACAGAATTAACTAATAAGTTCCAATCAAAATTTGGTGTTTGGGTAGGGCCACAAGGTGGATATAACTACTTTGGTGGATTTGCGAAATATATGGAAAAAATGGGAACTGGATATGTTCAAAGTGATTATTGGAACAATGTTTGCGTTGGTTCAGATAAATATGTAAATAACTTAACTAGTATGTTTGTTGATTACCAAGAAAGATTTGATGTTGATTATTGGAAAATTGATGGATTCGCAGTTAGACCTTGTACAAATGAAAATCATGACCATATGACAGGTGGTACAAATAATATGTACTATACAACTGATTTATGGGAAAAGTGGACAGATGCATGGGAAGAAATGAGAGAAAATCGTGCTGAAGAAGGAAAAGATTTATTTATTAATGCAACTTGTTATGTAAACTTAAGCCCATGGATATTACAATGGGTAAATACTGTATGGGTACAAGATTCTGGTGATACAGGACAAGCTGGAACTGGTGCAAGACATCAACAAAAAATAACTTATAGAGATAATGTTTACTATAACTTGTTTAAAGTAAACCAAGTTCAATTCCCATTAAAGAATATATATAACCATGACCCTATTTATGGTGTATCGGATGGAAGTTCAGCAACTACAGAAGATTTTAGAGATTTCTTATTTGCTAACTCTGTTAGAGGAACAGCATTCTGGGAATTATATTATTCACCATCAATAATGGATGATGAAAAATGGCAAGTAAATGCAGATGCAATAAACTTTGCAGAAACCAATTCTCATATATTAGAAAAGGCTAAGCTATTTGGCAATAGAGCAACTCAAGGTGTTTATGGATATTCATGCTGGGATGGAAATGAAGGTATAGTTTCATTTAGAAACCCAACAGGAGAAGTGCAAGAATACTCATTACAACTAACAGATGTAGTTGGAGTTCCTAAGACGGTTTCAAACTTAAGAGGAAATCAAGTATTACCATATGTTGTAGGTGAAACTGAAGCAGTATCTTATGGAGATACTATTACAGTTACTTTAGAGCCTTATGAAACTATAATTCTTCAATATGGTAATTTAGATAATGAAGCAGCAGAAATAGTATCTGCTAAAGTAACTGGAGATAGTGAAATTACTGTTAAGTTCAATGAACGTGTTGAAAATGGTGATGGAGTTTATACAGTAGAAGGTAACGAAGTAGTATCTACAGAGTTAGAAGCTGATTATAGAACTATAGTAATTAATACTGCAAACAAAGTAAGTGATACTGTTAAGTTAAATATTAATGGTGAAAGAGATAGTATCGGAAATTCAATGATAGCTACTTTAGAAATACCAGTTTATGATAATGAAAAAGTTATATTTGTACAAACTGGAGAAGAGTTAGTTGATGGAGAAAATATTACTAAGAAATATAATGGGAATATTGATACTTTCTTATTAGATATTAATAAGACTTATGAGTTAAAATCAAATAAAGTATTTGAAGGAACAACTGATTTTGGAATTTCAATGGCGGTAAGTACAACTTCAAATAATGTTAATTTATTTAGCCAAGGTGAAGATATTAAATTAACTATTGATGAAGAAGGGTATTTAAATTTACAAGTTAAAGATTTAGCAGTAAATTCTAAATCAGAAGTAACTACAGTAGTGGAAAAGGCTCATGGAACTTTTGGAACAGACGAATATGTACCAACTTCAACAGAATCAACTTATGTTGGTAAGATAAATGATGGAAAGTTACATCATATTGCAGCAGTTCGTGAAGTAAATGGTATGCTTAAGATTTATATTGATGGGGAATTAGCAAATTCATCATATGATGAATTATTAGTAAATCAAGAAATTGCTAGTGGAAAAGTTCAAATTGCAGATAATAACTTTAAAGGTATTTTAGGAAATATTGAATTAAGAAATAATTCTATTTACTATGATGAAGCTAAAGAAATTTATGAAGGATATAAGAGTGAAGCTATAATTGAATATAGCAGAGAAAATTGGACTGCAACTGCTTGTTCTGAAATGTCAGGTTCAACTGGAGATGGTAATGCAGAATGTGCTATTGATGGGAATTTAGGAAGCTGGTGGCATACAAATTATATTGGTGGAGATAATCACGAAGGCAACCACTGGTTAGCAGTTGATTTTGGTGGAGAAATTACTTTTGATACAGTAAATGTTGTTTCAAGAGGCAAAGGAACAAATGGATCAATTAAAGATTATAAATTAGAAGGTAAAGTAAATGGGGAGTGGACAACTCTTAAAGAGGATGCTTTTATTGATGGAGTTAATGATTCAATAGTATTCGATGAAGATATTACAGCAAGTGCAATTCGTATAACTGTATTATCTACATTTAATGGAGCAAATTTTGCTGCAATAAAAGAGATAACTGCAACTAAGAAGGATAGAGCAGCAACAGATGAAGAAAAGGTTGAATTAGCTTCATTAGTAAAAAATATTGATGCTAATGATTATACAATAGCAACTGTAAATAGGTATAATAGAGTTGTTAATAAAGTTACTGCTTTAGATGAAATAAATACACTTCAATTAGGTGAATTAAAGGCTGAATTAATAGCTGCATATGATGGATTATTAGAAGCTAAAGAATTAAATGATTTATTAGCAAAAGTTAAAGAGTTAAATGAATTAGATTATACTGTAGAATCTTGGGCAGTATTAGCTAATGCTTTAAATAGTGTAAATTCAGTAGTTTCAAATATAGAATCAGTAAAAGCAGATGTAGATAATGTATTAAATATATTGAATACTGCTGTAAATGATTTAGAAAAGGCTGAAGAAAAACCAGAAAAGCCAGAGGAAATATTTAAAATGCACTTAGAAATTGCTGTTGGAGAGGCTGAAAAAGTAACTGAAGAAGAATTAGCTTCAGTGGTTACAGCAGTAGTTAATGAATTTAAAGCTGCACTGGAAGAAGCAAAGGCAATTTTAGCAAATTCAAATGCTACACAAGAATCAATAGATACATCTTTTGATAGATTAAGTGCAGTAATGCAACTTTTATGTTTCCAAAAGGGAGATAAAGAAGCTTTAATTTTATTAATTGATAGAATTAATGGATTAAATGGAGATGAATATATTAAATCAACTTGGGATAAGTTAGAAGCACAATTATCACTTGCTAATATTGTAGTAAATGATGAAAATGCTATGGAGGAAGAAGTAAAAGATTCTTATAATGATTTATTAAGATCATTCTTATCGTTAAGGTTAAAACCAAGTAAAGATAAGTTAGAAGGATTAATAAATAAGGTGGAAGGATTAAATATTACTAATTATACAGCTGAAACTTGGAGTAATGTTGAGAAGGCATTAAGGAATGCTAAAAATGTTATGGAAAATCAAGAAGCAACGGCTACTGAAATAGCTAAAGCTGAAGAAAATCTAACAAAAGCAATAAATGGATTAGTTAAAGCAAATCATAGTACTAATAATGGAAATAGCAGTAATTCTCAAAATCAAAACTCTAATAATATAGTAAGTGGGGATAACAATAGTAATAGTCAAAATAGTGGAAAACTACCTGATACAGGTTCACCAGTAAGAGGTATAGGTGTAGTTTTAGCTAGTGGATTAATGGCATTAGGATATACTTTAACTAAAAAACGTAGATAATAAAATGATTATAAATTAAAATAGTTGATAAGCTATGAGATATGCTTCCTTTTAGTAATCAGTTTAATAGTAAACTGAGCTATAAAGGGAGCATTTTTCGTAATTTTAAATAAATATATAAATGAAGTTATTTTGCATAAGGATTAATGGTATAATAGTTAAATAAATAGAGAATGTAAGCAATTATAATTTTTAAAAATATATTGACAGGAAAATTATGTAGTGTTAATATTTTGTTCATATAATGAACAATTGATTATATAGGAATATGATAATGGGTGATATATATGATATTAATAGATAGATGGATGAAGATTTTAGAATATTTAAAAGAAAAGAAGTTTGCTACAGTTGAAGAAATGATGGAAAATTTTAAGATATCAAGGTCAACATTAAGACGTGATTTAATAGCAATGGAAGAAAGAGGACATATTAAGAGAACTCGTGGCGGAGCAGAAATAGTAGAGCAAAATAATATAGATGCATATTGTGATATAGAAAAAATTTTTACTAATAAGAAGGAAGAAAAGATTAGGATTGCCAAAAAAGCTGCTGAAATTATAAAAGATAATGATGTTATATTTATAGATTCAGGTTCAACATGCTATTTTATGATAGATTATATTAGTGCAAAGAATATAACAGTTGTAACTAATGGTATTCTTCATATTCAAAGGCTTATGGAAAAGGGAATAAATACTTATATTTTAGGTGGGTATGCAAAGCCAGAGTTAAATTTAATAGAAGGTGAAGATATTGTAAAAAAAATTAATGATATGAACTTTGATATTGCTTTTTTAGGAACTATGGGAATAGATACTAAGGGTGGATTTACTACTGATATGCTAAGTGATGGTCAAGTAAAAAAGGCTGTTATTGCTTCATCTGATAAGTGTTATGTGCTTGCAGACACATCTAAATTTAACATTAAGAGGTTTTATACTTATGGAGAATTTTCTCAAGCTATAGTAATTACCGAAGCTAAAATAGATTTTGAAGATAAAAATTTAAATATTATATATGCGACTTAGAGTTTATTAAATAAGTTGTAGGAGTATATGTGAATTATTACTTAATTTTAATAAAATATTAAGTAATTTATAAGAGACTTTAACAAAATTATATATGAATGTAATAATTTTATTATAAACTGTGTAGAAAACATTCATATTTTTATTTTGCTAAAGTCTTTTTTATTTGAAAAATTCATAAAATGAACAAATGTTGAACTAAAATATTGACTTTTGTTCAATAAGTGATTTATAATTGAGGAAAGAGAGAATATTAATGGTAAATATATTGGAGGTAATTATGAATAGTATAAAATTCCCAGATAATTTTTTGTGGGGAGGAGCTACAGCTGCTAACCAATTTGAAGGAGCATATAATGAAGATGGTAAGGGACTATCAATTCAAGATATTATGCCAAAAGGAATAACAGGTCCAGTAACAGAAGAGCCAACAGAAGATAATATGAAACTTATTGGTATTGATTTCTATCATAGATATAAAGAGGATATAAAATTATTTGCTGAAATGGGCTTTAAAACATTTAGATTATCTATTGCTTGGTCAAGAATATTTCCTAATGGTGATGATAAAGAACCAAATGAAAAGGGGCTAGAATTCTATGATAAAGTATTTGATGAGTTAGCTAAGTATGGAATAGAACCATTAGTTACTTTATCACACTATGAAACTCCATTAGCACTTGCTAAAAATTATGATGGATGGGTAGATAGGAGACTTATAGGATTCTTTGAAAAGTATGTTAGAACAGTTTTTACAAGATATAAGGATAAGGTAAAATATTGGTTAACATTTAATGAAATAAATTCAGCTTTACATTTTCCGTTAATGAGTGCTGGAATATTGACACCAAAGGAAAAGTTAACTAAGCAAGATTTATATCAAGCAATGCATCATGAGCTTGTTGCTAGTGCATTAGCAGTTAAAATTGGACATGAAATAAATCCAGAATTTAAAATTGGATGTATGATTTTAGGAGTACCAAATTATCCATTAACTCCTATGCCAAGTGATGTATTGAAAGCTGTAGAACAAGATAGAGCAAATCTTTTCTTTGCTGATATTCATGCAAGAGGAGAGTATCCAAAATATATGAATAGATATTTCAAAGAAAATAATATTGAAATTAAGTTTGAAGATGGAGATGCAGAAATATTAAAAAATACAGTAGACTTTATTTCATTTAGCTACTATATGAGTTCATGTGCCACTGCAGATCCAGAGAAGAATAAAGCTGGTAAGGGAAATCTTATACCGGGAGTACCAAATCCATATTTAAAAGCATCTGATTGGGGATGGCAAATAGATCCAGAAGGGTTAAGATATATTCTAAACTTCTTCTATGACAGATATCAAAAACCATTATTCATAGTTGAAAATGGACTAGGAGCAGTAGATGAATTAATTATTGATGAAAATGGTAATAAAACTGTTAATGATGATTATAGAATTAATTACTTAAATGATCACTTAGTTCAAGTTGCAGAAGCAATTGAAGATGGTGTAGAACTTATGGGATACACTACTTGGGGATGTATAGATTTAGTATCAGCATCAACTGCAGAGCTTAAGAAGAGATATGGATTCATCTATGTAGATAGAAATGATGATGGAACTGGAACGTTAGAAAGATATAAGAAAAAAAGCTTTGATTGGTATAAAGAAGTTATAGCAACTAATGGTGGAAGCTTAAAAAGATAATATGAACTAAAACAAAAATTTCCTTTATATAATGTATAAAAAGTATAATGTATATTGAAATAAGATTAAAAGTGTATTTAAAATTATATTAGTAAATAGGCGCTTACATTAAATGTAAGTGCCTATTGTTTATATAAATTAATAATATAGGGGAAGCTATATAATATAGTTATTATAAATTTTACAGGTAGGTATTTTAAAAGATGATATGTTACAAGTTTGTATTAAGCTAATTAGTTAATTTAGTAGAAATAATCAAAATATAAGGGAGAAAGCAATGAGTAAAAAAATATTTAATTTAGAAAATACATATATAAACCTTCCAAATATTTTTTATACAAAGCAAAATCCAAGTTGCGTACCAAAACCAGAATTAGTTATTTTAAATGATTCATTAGCAGATGAATTAGGAATGGAAGTAAACTTATTAAAAGATGGGGATGCTATAGAAGTACTATCAGGCAACAAAGTTATTGATGGTACTACCCCTATTTCACAAGCTTATGCTGGACATCAATTTGGATATTTTAATATGTTAGGTGATGGTAGAGCTATACTTCTTGGTGAATATGTAACAAAGAATGGAGAAAGGATAGATATTCAATTGAAAGGGGCAGGTAAAACTCTCTATTCAAGAGGAGGAGATGGAAAAGCTGCACTTGGACCAATGCTTAGAGAATATATTATAAGTGAAGCTATGCATGGATTAGATATACCAACTACTCGTAGCTTAGCAGTAGTTACAACAGGTGAGAAAATAATCAGAGAAAAAATTTTAGAAGGAGCAATATTAACTCGTATAGCTTCAAGTCACATTAGAGTTGGAACATTTCAGTATGCAGCTAGATATGGAAGTATTGAAGAGCTTAAAATTTTAGCAGACTATACTATAAAAAGACACTTTAAAGAAGTAGATGATAACGAGAATAAATACCTAGCTTTATTAAAAAGTGTTGTAGAAAAACAGGCTAATCTTATTGCAAAGTGGCAATTAGTAGGATTTATACATGGGGTTATGAATACTGATAATATGACAATAAGCGGAGAAACTATCGATTATGGACCATGTGCTTTTATGGATACATATAATCCAGAAACTGTATTTAGCTCAATTGATACTAATGGACGATATGCATATGGAAATCAGCCTAATATCGCAGTATGGAATCTTGCAAGATTTGCCGAAAGTTTAATACCAATATTGAGCGAAGATAAAGATAAAGCAATTATGTTAGCTAAAAATGCTATTTCAGATTTTTCTAATATTTATATGGAAAAGTGGATGTCAGGTATGAGAAGAAAGCTAGGTTTATTCAATGAAAAGCCAGAGGATAAGTATATAATCGAAGGGATTTTAAGTATAATGAATAAGTATGGAGCAGATTATACTAATACATTTAGGGCATTAACTTTAGATAGTATTGATGAATTAGAAATGAGTGGAATAGATGAATTTGATAAGTGGCTAAATATTTGGAGGGAAAGATTAAAAAAACAAGAACAATCAATGAAAGAAGCAAAGGAATTAATGAAAAAAAGTAATCCAGCAGTTATTCCGAGAAATCATAGGGTTGAAGAAGCTTTGGAGAAGGCTGTTAATAACCATGATTATAGTTTAATGGAAAGGCTTTTAGAAGTTCTTAAAAATCCATATGAATATTCAAAGAGTCAAGAAGAGTATGCAATAGTGAATAATAAATGTAAGACACCATATAGAACCTTTTGTGGTACTTAAATCATTGTATGGATTTAAAAAAATATATTTTTAAATTAATAGTTCAATAAATTTAGTTGTGAAAGGACAATATTCTTAACAGATATTGTCCTTTTTATATCTAAAAGCAATATATATAAATGTTTATTATATATAGGTTTATATAATATTTCTAGAGAATAAATTAATTGAACTATTTTAAAAATACAAATTCAGTAGCTGTAGAATGAGATTCAGAGTAAGCAAAATTAAGTTCAGAGAATTTTTTTATATCTTCAATATTAGTGATATTATTTTCAGCTAAATATCTTACCATAAGTCCACGAGCCATTTTAGCTTCGGTAGCTTTAACTTTAATTTTAGAGTCTTTAATACTACCAAAAATACAAGTAATAAAAATATCATCTTTTGTTAGATATTTTTCAATAATTTTACTATATTCTTTTGATGCTAAATTTAAAATTATATTGCTATCTTTAGTAATTTCATTATATAAGGTATTATTCCAAAAATCATATAAGTTTTTAAAGTTATCAGTTTTAAGCTTGGCCTGCATTTCAAGTCTATAAGGAACAACGCCATCAAAAGGTGTTAAAACACCATAAAAGCCAGATAATATTTTCAAGTTATTAGATATATAATTAAAAGCTTCATTATCAAAAGAGTGAGGTGACATATATTTATATTGAATTCCTTCATAAGCAAGTATTGCAGGTGTTAAATTTTTATGTAAATTCATATATTTATACCTATCATAATTAAGCTCTGCGATATCGTCATTGCAACTAAGTAATTTTTTTAAATCTTCATAATTAAGAGATTTTAAAATATTGAAAATAAGCTCTGTCTTATCTAGAAATTTAGGTAGAGATTCACTTATTATGTCATCATTACATATATTCATTTTTTTGGCAGGGGAAATAATTATGTTAAATCCTTGTTTTTTCATAGAACTACTCTCCTTGTTAAATATTTATTCATATTATAGCATATAGAAGTAAAAATGATTATGTTTATAAGATAATAAAATGGTAATACGAATAGATTTAGTAGTCTAAATAATAAAAATATGTAACATCATGTATGATTTATGCATAGTATAAATTAAGTATAGTTAATATTAATTATACAAAATAGGAGATGGTTTAGATGAGAAATTATAGAGAAAGGTCATGTAATGGTTATAGGTATTACAAAATGAGGAGAAGAAACTATAGCAATCTAAGTGAATCAGCTAGCAGTAAATCAAGTGAATCAGATAGCAAATCATATAGTAGATTTTATAGCAATTCAGAAAATTCATATAGTAGATCAAACTCATATAGTAACTCAAAATCATATAGTGAATCATCAAGTGACTCTTATAGTGATTCATATAGCAGATCATATAGTAGATAATAATATGTAGAGAAATCAATTATGGACAGATATTACAAAAAGGGCGAAGTAGTAAATGGGTACTCTATTATTAAAGAGATAGGTGAAGGTCGATATGGAATTGTGTATTTGGCTATAAATGATAAGAATGAAAAATGCGTAGTAAAACAATTAAAATTAGATATGCTAGAAGTAACTAGAGAGAATTTGTTTTATGAAGAAAGAATATTAACAGAGCTAAATGATTCTAAATTTCCTAAATTTATATCAAAATTTAAAGACAAATATTGTGAAGGATATTTATTGGAATATGTTGAAGGAATAGTATTCGAAGATTTATTAGTTGAGGTTGGGCATGAGTTTAGTAAGAAGGAAATTTATCAAGTTGCAGATAAACTTTTAGATTTGGTAGATATATTGCACAGCAGAAATATAGTACACCGAGATATTAGACTACCAAATATAATAATAAAAGAAAATAAGGAATTTACTTTAATTGATTTTGGTCTAGCTAGATACATTGACAAAAATCATGAGAAAGAAATAGACTATTGGTATCTTGGTGATTTTCTATTACATTTGTATTATTCATCCTATATCGAAACTGATAATGAAGAAAGACCTTGGTATGAAGAACTGGATTTAAATGATGAGGAAAAAATTTTTATAAAACGTCTTATGGGACTTGAAAAAAGTTATACAAGCATTGAAGAAATAAGAAATCAGCTTAATAAGATTAGAAGTATTAGTTAAAAATGAAATGCACCATGTGATATAAAGCGTTAATTTAAATATCATATGGTGTTTTTTATAGATAAAATAGGGGGATATACGATGAAAAATACAATTAAAATTATAGAAATGTATCCAAAAAGCTTTAAGGCAAATGTATATACCATTGATCCATTTAGAATGATAGGATTAATTGATGTAAATATTAAGTATATTTATGGAGTAGAAAGGGTAACTTTAGCTTACTTTAGGTCATCAGGAACTAATAGTGGGAAGATTAAAGGTTTGTGGTATCCAATTGTTGGAATAAAGATGAATTCTGGATATTTTACAGAATTTACAGATGATATAAATTTAATTTTAACTAAATGCACTAAAAGAGGAAGGGCAAAAGAAGGGTGGTTAGCTAAATCTTTATTTTTTGATAATGAAAGTCATAGGGAGTCTAAAGTAAGGGGATTTTCTAGTGGAACACATTATAATAGTTTATTATATATAGGAGAGACTCTAAGGGATTTATACGAAGAGGGAGATTTTAATAAAATTAATTATTTAGATTCTAAAAGATTAAATGAAATTATAATTTCAAATAATATTTATTATGGAAATAATCATAGTCAACGATATAATTATGAGGAATTTATAAAAGATATATTTAATGAAAGGCAAAATTAATAAAGATATTATTAGCAAATGTTAAAATCATTGTTAGAGTATAAAGATAATGAATATAATAAATATTGTAGATATGATTTTATAGGTGAAGAGTATGTTTGAAGAATATGTTTGTGAATTGTGTAAAAGAAGAGGTATACTAAAGGTTACACAGCATCATTTGATTCCACGTGAAGAAGGTGGTAGAAATATGGCAGTTGCATGGCTATGTTTATATTGTCATAGACAAATTCATGCATTATATACCAATAGAGAACTTGGAATGAGATTAAATACAATAGAAGCACTAGAAAGAGATGAAAAAGTTTCTAAATATTTAAAATATATAAGAAAACAACCACCAACGAAAGTTACTCCAATCAAAAAGTCAAGGGAAGTAAGAAGAAAGTCATAAAGACTTTACTTTTAATGAAAATAATAACTAAAAAACTATATATTTAAATTTTAATGGGAATACATTTAAAAAGTAGAATTTTAAATGTATCCTTTATTTGGTATAATTAATATAGAAATTACTTTAAGAGGAGATGTAAAAGTGATTAAACATATAATTTTGTGGAATTTTCAAGAAGGTAAAGGAAGCGAAGAAGATAAACTAAAAATAAAAAATGAATTAGAGGGATTAAAGGATAAAATACCAGGGATTATTAAGATTGAAGTTGTTACAACACCCATAGCAGGTAGCAATGCAGATATAATGTTAAATAGTACTTTTGAAAGTATAGAGGATTTAAATAATTATCAAGTACACGAGGAGCATATTAAAGTAGCTGAATTTGTTAGAAGTATAACTTGTAATAGAATGTGTATGGACTTTTTCTCAGTTGATGACTAATAATTTCAAATTAAAAATTAAAATATAGGGGTGAGGTATATGAATGAGGTAATAAAAAATATAAAATCAAGAAGAAGTTGTAGAGCTTATGATGAAAAACAAATATCAACAGAAGAGTTGAATGAAATATTAGAATGTGCATTATGTGGGCCAAGTGGAATGAATACTCAGGGATGTTATTATACAGCTATTCAAAATAAAGAGGTGTTACAAGAACTAAATGAAGCTGTAAAAAATGTTTTTAAGGAAATTGGTGATTCTAGAGGGGAAAATGAAAATTATAATTTTTATTATAATGCTCCAACACTTATAATAGTAACAGCAAAGAAAGATTATAAGTATTCATTCACTGATGGTTCTGCAGGACTAGAAAATATATTTTTGGCAGCAACATCTTTAGGGTTAGGATCTTGTTGGATAAATCAATTAAAAGATACTTGTGATTATAAAGTTGTTAGAAGTATTCTTAATAGATGTCATATACCAGCTGACTTCGAAGTTATAGGATGTGCAGCCATTGGATATGCATCGAAAGAAAGTATAGTTCCTAAGAGAATTCCAGGGAGAAGTTTAATAGTTAGATAATAAAAAATAATTTAAAGAATAATTTCTGATAAAATGGAATTATTCTTTTTTTGTAGTTAAAATAAGCGTATTAAGGTAAAATAATAATGTTTAATATAATTTACATAATAATTTATCTTAGTTTAAGGAAGTTAATTTTATATTATTTGAAAGGAGGAGGAATGTTATGTTTAAAATAATAACTATTTTAATACATATTATAAATCTTTTAACTATAGTTTATATGGTTTTTAATGAAAAAAGATCTGCCAATAGTATCATTGCATGGACGCTTATTTTATATGTAGCCCCAGTAATAGGATTTATAGCATTTTTACTTGTTGGAAGAAGAATGAATAAAGCTAATATGTTTGGTATAAAAAATAATGAACTAAGGATATTTGAAAATTATTTAAATCAAATTAAAGATAAAAGATATTTAAAAGGAAATAATAGCGATATGATAATGGCTCTTGAAGCTATGGATTATTCACCATATAGAGAGGATAATGCAGTCTATATGTACTCTGATGGAAAGCGATTTTTTGAAGAATTATTAAAAAGCCTTAATGAAGCAAAGAAAAGTATAAATATAGAATTTTATATATTCAAAAATGATGATATAGGAACAAAAATATTAAATATTTTAGAAGAAAAAGCTAAAGAAGGAGTTGAAGTTAGATTACTATATGATTCAGTAGGAAGTAGGTCTTTAAATAGAGATGTACTAAAAAATATAGTAAATGCTGGTGGTAAAATAGGTGAATTCTTTCCTTCATGGTTAAAATTTATTAATCTTAATATGAATTTTAGGAATCATAGAAAAATTGTTGTGATAGATAACAAAGTAGGTTTTGTTGGTGGATTTAATGTTGGAGATGAATATTTAGGTAAAAATAAAAAATTTGGCTATTGGAGAGATACGCATATAAAGTTTAAAGGATCTGCAGTGAAAGATTTAAATTTAAGATTTTTAGCAGATTGGAGATATGCAACTAAAGAAGTCATGAATTTAGAAGAAATATTAAAAGATAGTGATGAAAGAGTTAGAAATGCAGATATAGGTATGCAAATAGTATCTAGTGGACCTGATTTAAGTGATAGATATGAAATAAAATTAGGGTATTTAAAGATGATACAAAAAGCAAAAAAATATTTGTATATTCAATCACCATATTTAATTATTGATAAAAGTATAGCAGATAGTTTAAAGCTTGCTGCAACATCAGGAGTTGATGTAAGGATAATGATTCCAGGTAAAGGGGATCATCCATTAGTATATTGGGCAAATTTAGTTTATGCAGGAGAGCTAATAAAGTTTGGTGTTAAAATTTATCATTATGATAAAAATTCATTTCTTCATGCAAAAACTATTGTAATTGATGATGAAATTTGTTCTATTGGAACAGCAAATATGGATACTAGAAGTTTTGAACTTAATTTTGAAGTTTGTGCATTTATATATTCAAGTAAAATAGCAAAAGAACAAAAGGCAGAATTTAAAAAAGATATATTAAAAAGTAAAGAATTAACAATAGATGAATATAACAATAGAAATAGAGTAGTTAGAATAAAGGAATCGTTATCGAGGTTATTTTCAGGTGTTCTTTAGATTAGTAAATTAACTTACTATCTTAGAGCAACAATTAAGTGATAGGTATAGAAAGCTTAAAAAGCAAAAATTCTATACCTACTTTTTTTATAAAATTTTTAGAAAAACAAATAATGAAAAAAAAGTGAAAACAGTTTCAAAAAAAGTGTTGACAAACTTATACGTACAAGTTATTATGAATACATAAAGGGTGTACGTACAAGTTTGAGATAAAACTTAGTTATGAGACATATTAAATTGAAATAGGAGGCAAAGAGAGATGGGAAAATATATTAATGATTCAAAAGAACTACTACAGTATGTAGGAGGGAAAGATAATATAAGTGCTGTTACTCATTGTGTAACTAGAATGAGATTTGTATTAAAAAATACAGCACTAGCGGATAAAGAAAAAATAGAAAGTTTAAAATCGGTAAAAGGCACTTTTATTCAAGCTGGTCAGTTCCAAGTTATAATAGGAAATACAGTAACTGATTTTTATAATGATTTTGTAAAGGTTTCAGGTGTAGAAGGTGTAAGTAAAGATAGTGTTAAAGATGCAGCTAAGTCAAATATGACATTTATTCAAAGACTTATGGCAAACTTAGCAGAAATATTCTCACCACTTATTCCAGCAATTATAGTTGGTGGGTTAATATTAGGATTTAGAAATATAATTGGAGATGTTAAATTTTTTGAAGATGGAACTAAAACTTTAGTTGAAATCTCACAGTTCTGGGCAGGCACTCATAGTTTCTTATGGCTTATAGGTGAAGCGATATTCCACTTCTTACCTGTAGGAATTACATGGGCTATAACTAAGAAGATGGGAACAACTCAAATACTTGGTATAGTATTAGGTATTACTTTAGTATCACCACAGCTTTTAAATGCTTATGCAGTATCAGGTGGAGCAGATATTCCATTTTGGGATTTTGGATTTGCAAAGGTTAATATGATAGGTTATCAAGCACAAGTTATTCCAGCAATACTTGCAGGGTTTGTGTTAGTATACTTAGAAAGATTCTTTAGAAAAATATCACCAGCATCTATTTCAATGATAATAGTACCATTCTTTGCATTAGTGCCATCAGTACTTATTGCTCATACAGTACTTGGACCTATTGGTTGGAAAATTGGAGATGTTATATCTACAGTAGTTTATTCAGGATTAACTTCATCATTTAGAGGAATATTTGCAGGAATATTTGGATTTGTTTATGCACCTTTAGTTATTACAGGATTACATCATATGACAAATGCAATTGATCTTCAATTAATGGCACAAGTAGGTGGAACATCACTTTGGCCAATGATAGCTTTATCCAATATAGCTCAAGGATCAGCAGTACTTGCAATGGTTTATTTACAAAGAAAGAATGAAGAGGAAAAGCAAGTTTCAATACCAGCATGTATTTCAGCTTACTTAGGAGTAACAGAACCAGCATTATTTGGTGTTAACTTAAAGTATGGATTCCCATTCATTTGTGGAATGATTGGTTCAGGTATAGCAGCTATAATATCAGTTAGTAGTGGAGTTATGGCAAATGCAATTGGTATTGGAGGACTTCCAGGAATACTTTCAATTCAACCACAACATATGATGATGTTTGCAGTATCAATGGTTGTAGCAATAGTAATACCATTTATGTTAACAGTAATAGTTGGAAAAAAGAAATTAAATGTAGCTTAATATAAAGAAAATGGATAATATGCTTATAGTAAAAATTTTACTTAAAGCATATTGTCCTTCTTTGTCAATAAAGGATTATATTAAAAGGAGATAGTAAAGTATGAAAGATTTTAGAGAAAGTGTAGTTTATCAAATATACCCTAAATCATTTAATGATTCAAATGGAGATGGAATTGGAGATATAAACGGAGTAACAGAAAAATTAGATTATTTGAAAGAATTAGGAGTAGACTATATATGGTTAACTCCAGTTTATGTATCTCCTCAAAAAGATAATGGATATGATGTGGAAGATTATTATAATATAGATCCAAGAATGGGAACTATGGAAGATTTCGATAATTTAGTATTAGAAGCAAAAAAAAGAAATATAGAAATAATGCTAGATATGGTACTAAATCATACTTCTACAGAGCATAAGTGGTTTAAAAAAGCTTTGAAAGGCGATAAGAAGTATAAAGACTTTTATATATTTAGAGAAGGTAAAAATAATGAACCTCCAACTAATTGGATTTCAAAATTTGGTGGTAATGCCTGGGAGTATGTAGAAGAGTTTAATGAATATTATCTTCACTTATTTGATGTCACTCAAGGAGATTTAAATTGGGATAACGAAGAAGTGAGGAAAGAAATATATAAGATAGTAAATTTCTGGATAAATAAAGGGGTAAAGGGATTTAGATTAGATGTAATAAACCTTATATCAAAGCCAGAAACTTTTGATAATGATAGTATTGGTGATGGAAGAAGATTTTATACTGATGGACCTAATATTCACAAATATTTAAAAGAGCTTAATGAAAATACATTTGGAAGAGACGAAGATATAATAACTGTTGGAGAAATGTCATCAACTTCAGTAGATAATTGCATTAAATATTCAAATCCTGATGAGCATGAACTGTCAATGGTATTTAATTTTCACCACTTAAAGGTTGATTATGAAAATGGTGATAAGTGGACATTAATGGATTTTAACTTTAAAATGCTTAAAGATATATTTAAGACATGGCAAGAAGGTATGCAAGAAGGCAATGGATGGAGTGCAGTGTTTTGGTGTAATCATGATCAACCTAGAGCAATATCTAGATTTGGAAATGATAAAGAATATCATAAGGAAAGTGGAAAGATGTTAGCAACTACTATCCATATGATGAGGGGAACTCCTTATATTTATCAAGGAGAAGAGTTTGGAATGACTAACCCTTACTTTGAAACAATAAAAGAATATAGAGATGTTGAATCTATAAATTACTATAATATATTAAAAGAACAGGGTGAATCAGAGGAAAAGATTTTAGAAATATTAAAATCAAAATCAAGAGATAACGCTAGAACCCCTGTACAATGGAATAATGAAGGGAATGGCGGATTTACAACAGGAACACCATGGATACCAGTAGCTAAAGCATATAAAGATATAAATGCAGAAAAGGCTGTTGAGGATAAAGATTCTATATTTTATCATTATAAAAAGCTTATATCCTTAAGAAAAGAATATGATGTTATTTCAAAGGGAAATATTGAAATGATATTAGAAGAACACAATAAAGTATTAGCATATACTAGAAGTTATGATAATAAAAAATTAATAGTTTTAAGTAATTTTTATGGTGAGGAAGAAAAGGTAAATATATCAAAGGAATTATTAAGTAATAATGAAAAAGTAGATATATTAATATCAAATTATAAAGATTCAAGTGAATTAAAGGAACAAATTATTCTTAGACCTTATGAATCTATTGTGTATTATATTGAGAAATAGTAGTTGGGTATGGTAAAATAACTATGGTGATAAAATGGATAAGAAGTATTTAAATATATATAATGTAATAGTAAGTAAAATTGAAAGTAAAGAATATCAGCCTAATGATAAATTACCTTCAGAAAAGGAATTGATGGATGAGTATAGTGTATCTAGAGATACAGTAAGAAAATCTTTAAATATGTTAGAGCAAAATGGTTATATTCAAAAGACAAAAGGAAAAGGATCTTTTGTTTTAGATATAAATAAATTTAATTTTCCAGTATCTGGGGTAGTTAGTTTAAAGGAAATAGGAAAAAAAATAAATAGTCCTATAGAAACTACTGTAGAGGCTTTAGAATGTATAATTCCTAAAAAAAATATTACAAGTGGGCTAGAGTTAAATCCAGATGATAAGGTATGGAGAATAGTTAGAGCTAGATCAATGGATGGCGAAAAAGTAATTTTAGATAAAGATTATGTTGCTGAAAAGTTTGTTAAGAATCTTACAGAAGATATTTGTAGAAATTCCTTATATGAATATGTAGAAGGTGAACTTGGATTAAAGATTGCATATGCAAAAAAAGAAATAACAGTTCAAAATGCTACAGAAGAGGACAAAAAATATTTAGATATGAAGGGCTTTGAAATGATAGTAGTTGTAAAAAGCTATACATATTTAGATGATACAAGCTTATTCCAATATACAGAATCTAGACATAGACCAGACAAATTTGTCTTCGTGGATTTTGCAAGAAGACACTAGAGATACTTCAAGAAAAATATAATAAAAAATTAATGTCCCTGCTACATTTAATTACTATACTTGTAGCAGGGACATTAATTTTATTGTTGAGATTCTACTTTTTGAATCCAGTCTTTTACTTGTGGAGTTAGGCATGCCATATCTTTTGAGTTTACTTTTGAAACAAATAATAAATCTCTACTACCTATTGTAGGGGCAAGTTTATCTAATATTTCATCACAAGTTAATGAAGATTCAACAAGAAAACTTGTTGGCATAAATTGTGCCCAACGGCCTAATGATTCTATTACTCCGATTAAATCATAATCATCATCTCCACCACAGCCGCAATCATCATCTCCACATCCACAATTTTCTGAATGCTCATGATTATCGTCACAGTTACAACTATGATCATGTGAGTGGTCTTCACAACCACAACCTTCATGTTCATGGAACTGTTCTTGTAAATAATATGTTATTAAATGTACTGCCATAAATAAACCTCTTTTCATATTCGTTGATTATAAGTGTATACTATAAAATTTTAAAATACAAACAATAATTAAAATAAATTAAGAAAGAGTATTTGCAACATAAGATTTTAATTCTTGTAAGAAAATATCAGCTGCTTTTGAAAGTATTAATTCTTTTGGATAAATAAATGAAAATGATCTACTAAATTCTGTATTAAGATTTAAAGTAGATAGTTCCTTCCTTGCTTCAGCTTCAGAAACTACAAGGCTAGAAATAATAGTTATACCTAAGTTATTTCTAACAGCTTCTTTAACAGCTAAATTACTTCCTAAAACCATAATGCTTTTAGGAACAATTTTATTTTGAGTTAAAAATAAATTAAGATATTCTCTAGTTCCAGAACCATCTTCTCTAGCTATCCATTTTTGATTTTGAAGAGAATCTATATTTAGATCATTATTCTTTAAATTATCACTATATGGAGTTGCTAAAACTAAGCTGTCCTCTAAAAAATATTCTTGTTTAAAAAAAGTAGAAGAAATAGAACCTTCAATAATACCTATATCTAAAGTCATTTTCTTTAAATGTTCAGAAATTAGAGAAGTATTTTCAATGACTATTTCTACATCTATATCAGGATATTTTTCAGAAAAATAAGATAAAAATTTTGGAAGAACATATTCTCCGATAGTCAAACTAGCACCAATTCTAATACTTCCTTTAGTAGAATTAGAAAGATTTTTAACATCTGAATAAGTGACTTCTAAAAGATGTAAAATTTCTTTTGCTCTTTTATATAAGGTATATCCGCTTTCAGTAATAGAAATAGTTTTTTGTTTGACAGAACGATTTATTAATGTTACTCCAAAAGAGCTTTCTAAATTCTTAATATGAGTACTAACACTTGGTTGAGAAAGATTCAAGTGTTCAGCAGCTTTAGTGAAATTTTGAAAATCAACTACAGCAATAAATGTTTTAAATTCTTCTAGCAAATTGAACTCCTCCTAAATTAATTTAAGTAGATTTAAAAAAAAATATGTAAACTTTTTTTTAGTAATTAATAAAAGTAATAACTTTTATGTTAAAGGACAAAATAATATTGTTAATAATATTATACACTAATTATTAATAAAAGTAATGATTATTATGTTAAAGATTTATTTTACTTATGATAATTTCATATATATACTAATTACGTAAATGAAAAAAGTAATTGGGAGGTAAATTAAAATTATGAATAATAATAAATTTGTTAAATATGTTAAGGAAATATTACCAGGACTTTTAGTATCGGTAGTAGTAGCTCTTATAGGAATATTTATTGCTAAATTTGTACCCCAATTAGGAGCTGGAACAATATCAATATTTTTAGGAATGTTTATTGGAAATTTATTTTTAAATCAAGATATTTTTCAAAAAGGATATAAATTTTCAGAAACTGATATATTATCATATTCTATAGTATTATTAGGTGCAACTTTAAGTGTAAGTACATTATTAGAACTAGGAATAGGTGGGTTTACATTTATAATATTACAAATGGCAATAACAATAATAGGTGTTTTATATATAGGAAAGAAATTGGGATTTAGTGAAAATTTCAGATTTTTAATGGCTAGTGGTAATGCTGTATGTGGTTCATCAGCAATAGCTGCCACAGCACCAGTAATTGATGCAGATGACAAAGATAAAGGAATAGCAATAACTATAGTAAATATTACAGGAATAGTTTTAATGTTTATTTTGCCATTAATAGCTAAGGCTTTATTTAAATCAGATGTAATGCCTACAGGAGCTCTAATTGGTGGTACTTTACAATCAGTAGGTCAAGTAGCAGCTAGTGGTGCTATGGTCGGTGAAGAAGTGAAAGATATAGCAATGATTTTTAAAATATTAAGAGTTGTATTACTTGTAGTTGTAGTATTTATATTTGGTCATTTAAAGAATAAATCAGATGGAGAAATAGTTCGCGAAGAAGTTGAAGAAATAGAAAAGAAGAAAGTAAAAATCCCTTGGTATGTAATTGGATTTTTTATTACTTGTGCATTATTTTCATTACATATAATTCCAATTTCTGTATCAAACATATGTAAGCAAATAAGCAATAACCTTGAAATAATAGCATTAGCTGCTATTGGATTAAGAGTTAATGTAAAAGAACTACTTAAGCAGGGAAAAGCAGTATCACTATATGCTTTAGGTGTTGGAACTTTACAAATAGTAGCAGCGTTAATATTAATATTTATATTAGTAAGATAATATTCTTAGTAAAAAATAGACATTAAAATTATTTATTATAATAAGTATAAAATATATTTTAAAAATATTTTAAACATAGTAATTAAGAACATAATAAATATTATATATTTATTATGTTCTCAGACTGCTGACAAAGTGTCAGTAGTCTTTAATTTTATACAAATATGTAATATAATTTAAAATATATTAATTTAT
>NZ_JAJKGM010000038.1:0-31483 GCF_021412605.1 Clostridium celatum | reverse complement strand
GCGGGTATCGTATATCGGTAATACTCCAGCCTTCCAAGCTGGAAAGGTGGGTTCGATTCCCACTACCCGCTCCATAAAAAAAGACAACTTTTTAAGTTGTCTTTTTTATTTTTAATATAAAAAATAAAAATTATAATAAATAGAAATTTTAAATTAATATAAAAAAGTATTTTAAAAATAAAAAAAGCTTGTACTATGTGAGATAGTGCAAGCTTTAAATTTTAAATTAAATATCTTTAATAAATATTATTTATTATTCATATAATTTATTAATAGCTAAATAGTAACATAATTTATTAATAGTTAAATAGTAACTTTTAATTTAGATGTATTATTTAATTTAAAAGTTTTAGGGGATGTACCAGTTACCTTTTTGAACATTTGACTGAAGTATGAAGGATTAGAGAAACCTACAATGGTAGATATGTCTCTAACAGAATAATTAGTTGTAGTTAATAAATTTTTTGATTCATTAATCCGCTTGTTTATTAAATAATTGATAGGGGAAATACCCATTTGTTTTGTAAATAGATGTACTAAATGAAATTTATTAATATAAGTTAAGTTAGATAAAATATCTAATGTTATATTTTCCGAATAATGAGAGTCTATATAATTTTTTATTTTAATACACTCTATGTTAAGCTTTTCAGAAGTATCTGTAATAAGTAGAGTTGATTTTGAATTTCTAGAAATGTAAATAATAAATAATGTTAATATGCTTTTACATACCAACTCATAATTTTCTTCTTTGCTTTCAACTTCTCTCATAAGTCTATTTAAGTAATATAAAATTTCATTTTTATTATGATTAAAATTTAAAATTTTATAAAATGTTAAGTTTATTACTTCATCTTTTAGCTCTGTTATCCCCCTATTTGCTAAAGATAAATTATTAATACCAAAAACTATATATTCTAAAGCTTCATCATTGTCAAATGATGATTTTTCAGTATGAGGACAGTTTGGATTAATTATAATTAAATCTCCTTCTTTAACGGAAACAACTTTATCGTCTATTTCCATAAGTCCTTTTCCTTTAGTAATGAAAAATATTTCAGTGAATGGATGCACATGTGCTGTGCTATGCCAATCTTTACCATAAATAGATTTGCTAATGTAAAGTAGTTCAAAATTTATGTTGTAAATATTTCTCTCATTTACTATGTACCTAGTATTACTCATAAAACACCTCTTTTTACCCTTTTAATTAATTATAACATTAAAACCAAAAAAATAAAATAATGTAAGTATTTTGATTATATTGTTATCATACGCAATATAACTAAAAAAGTAAGCAATAATTTAATTGTGTAAAGGATTAGATATTTGTAAAATATGATTAAAGAGGGCAATAAGAAACAAAACAGGAGGATTTATTATGAGTAAGGGTAGAGTTACAATACCAACAGATGATAATTTTTTAAAAGAAACAATGGAGATAGCAGAGAAATGGGGAGCTGATGGAATAAGAGATTGTGATGGATTTAAGCTTCCAAGAGAAATTAAGGGGATGGCTGAAAGAATTTATTCTACTTATTTTGTTGCACGTGGTGATAATGCGTGGGCTGAGGCTAATAAAGAAGAATTACAGCAAACTTATTTAATGACAAAGCATCATGTCGCTGTTGAAGATAAATTAACAATAAAAATAATGGATGGCTACTTTGCTGAGCAAGTTAGACCAGATACATACCATGATATAAAAACATGGTGGGAGGTAATAGATAGAACAACTGATGAAGTTATTGATACAGATAAATGGACATACAATGAAGAAACAGAAGAAGTAACTATAAATGATGTTTGTAAGTGGCATGAATATACAGTAACTTTTTTAGCTTATTGTATTTGGGATCCAACTCAAATGTATAATCATATTACAAATAATTGGGGGGATAAGCCTCATGAAATGCCTTTTGATGCAAGAAAGCCAAAAACTAATGAGTATATATTTAAGGCAATGCATAACTGGCTTGATGAACATCCAGAAGCAAATGTAATTAGATTTACAACATTCTTCTATCACTTTACATTAGTATTTAATGATTTAGCTAAAGAAAAGTTTGTAGATTGGTTCGGATATAGTTCAAGTGTAAGTCCAGAAGCTTTAGAAGCATTTAGAGAAGAAAAAGGATATTCATTAAGACCAGAACATATTGTTGATCAAGGGTACTATAACTCAACATTTAGAGTGCCATCAAGAGAATATATGGATTATATAGATTTCCAACAAAAATTTGTAGCTGAAAATGTTAAGAAACTTGTAGATATAGTTCATCAAGAAGGAAGAGAAGCTATGATGTTCCTAGGTGATAACTGGATAGGAACTGAACCATATGGAAAATATTTTGAATCAATAGGATTAGATGGTGTTGTTGGATCTGTTGGTGGTGGAGCAACACTTAGAATGATTTCAGATATACCAGGTGTTAAATATACAGAAGGTAGATTCTTACCATATTTCTTCCCAGATACTTTCTATGAAGGAAATGATCCAACTATTGAAGCTATAGAAAATTGGGTAACAGCTAGAAGAGCTATTATGAGAAAACCAGTAGATAGAATAGGATATGGTGGATATTTATCATTAGCTTATAAGTTCCCTAAATTTGTTGAATGTATTGAAGGCGTATGTAATGAATTTAGAGAAATTTATGATAACATAGCAGGAAATAAACCATATTGTGGATTAAAGGTAGCGGTATTAAACTGTTGGGGAAAATTAAGAACATGGCAAACACATATGGTTGCACATGCTTTATGGTATAAAAAGATATACACTTACTTAGGAATTATAGAGTCTTTAAGTGGAATGAGTGTTGATGTTGAATTTATAAGCTTTGATGATATTAAAGAAAATGGAATTCCAAGTGATATAGATGTAATCATTAATGCAGGAGATGCAGGTACAGCATTCAGTGGTGGAGAAAAATGGTTAGATAAAGAAATAATCACTACTTTAAGAGAATGGATTTATAATGGTGGTGGATTTGTAGGTGTTGGTGAACCATCTGCAGCACTTGATGGAGGACATTTCTTCCAATTAGCTGAAGCTTTAGGAGTAGATAAAGAATTAGGATTCTCATTAAGCACAGATAAATACTTTAAAACAGAATTGGACAAACATTTCATTACAGAAGATGTAGTAGAAGAATTAAACTTTGGAGAAGGACAAAAAGATGTCTATGCTAAGAGCAAAGATACAGAAATAATTTGCTATAGAGATGGTGATTTATTAATGTCTTCTAATGATTATGGTAAAGGAAGAGCTGTTTATATTGCTGGATTACCATATTCAATCCAAAATACTCGTATTCTTATGAGAAGTTTATTCTATGCAGCACATAAAGAACACGAAATGAAGAAATGGTATGCAGATAATATTTATTGTGAAGTATCAGCATACTTAGAAAGCAAGAAGTATGCAGTAATAAATAACTCACATGAAACTCAAGTTACTAATGTATATGATGGTGATGGAAATGTAACAACAATGGAATTAAAACCAGGAGAAATTAAGTGGGGTTACATCAACTAAAATTTAATAATTAGTAAATAGATTTTTAAATAAAAAGATTAAAATATTAAAATTGGCAGATAGTAAATTAATATGTTTATAACTTATAATATTTTACTATCTGCCATTTAATAGCTAAGTTAGTAACTAAAATTGGAGGTTATATAGATGAAACCAGTATTAGTAATAATGGCAGCAGGGTTGGGAAGTAGATATGGTGGATTAAAGCAAATGGATAAAATAGGTCCTAATGGAGAAAGAATATTAGAGTTATCTACTTATGATGCAATAAAAGCAGGATTCGAAAAAATAGTTTTTATATTAAGAGAAGAAATAAAAACAGAGTTTAAAGAATTAATTGGCAATAAGTTAGAAAAGTATGCAGATATACAGTATGTCATTCAAGATAAGAATATTTTACCGGAAGGCTATAGTGTACCAGTGGGCAGAAATAAACCATGGGGAACAGGACATGCAGTATTATGTGCTAAAAATGTAGTTAAAGGTCCATTTGTAGTAATAAATGCAGATGATTTCTATGGAAGGGAAGCATTTAAAAATATATATAACTTTTTAATTAAAAATAATGATGAAAATCAATATGGAATGATTGGATATACATTAGCAAATACTTTGTCGGAGTATGGACATGTGGCAAGAGGTATTTGTGAAGTTGAAAATGAATATTTAAAAGAAGTAGTTGAAAGAACTAAGATAATTAAAAAAGGAGAAGCTGCATTCTATACAGAAGATGAAGTTAACTGGATAGAATTAAATTATAATAGTACGGTTTCTATGAATATGTGGGCATTTAATAAAAATGTATTTGAAGAAATTGAAAGTGGATTTAGGAGATTTTTAGATACCGAGGTGAAAATAGATCCATTAAAGAGTGAATATTATATTCCTTCGATTGTAAATTCGCTTTTAAAAAACAATAGAATAACTGTTAAGGTTATACCTTCACAAGATAAGTGGTATGGAGTTACTTATCAAGAGGATAAACATATAGTTAGGTCAGCCATAGAGAAATTAATAAAAGATGGTATTTATACAACTAATATATGGAAGGAAATTAAACCAAAATGTACAATGAATATTTAAATTTAACAAGAGAAGCTTTAGATGCTATTGACTTTGAAGGTAAAATTTCAGAGGTTAAGTTATTTGGTGGTGGAATTATAAATGATACATTTCTAGTAGAGAGTAAATTAAATGATGGTAATGAAGAAAAATTTATTCTTCAAAGAATTAATCATTCAATATTCAAAGAAGTAGATAAGCTTATGGAGAATTATTGTAATGTGTGTAATTACTTAAAAGAAATAGTAAAAGAAAATGGTGGAGATATAGAAAGAGAGACAGTAACAGTTATACCAACTAAAGAAGGCAAGAGTTATTTACAGGACTCAAAAGGGAATTATTGGAGAGCCACAAAGTTTATAGAGAATACAATAACCTATGAAACTATAGAGTCATCAGATGATTTTTATAAAACAGGCAAAGCCTTTGGTAAGTTTCAAAGTATGTTATCAAATTATGATGCAAAAAAATTATATGAATCTATTCCTAATTTTCATAATACAAAAGAAAGATTTAAAACTTTTTTAATAGCTATAGAAAATGATAAAGCTGGAAGAGTTGAGGAAGTTAAAGAGGAAATAGAGTTTATTCTTTCTAGAGAAAAAGATACTACAGTTTTGATAGACATGTTAGAAAGTGAACAATTACCGCTTAGGGTAACTCATAATGATACAAAACTTAATAATATTCTTATAGATAAGGAAAGTAAAGAAGGTATTTGTGTTATTGATTTAGACACGATAATGCCAGGTTTATCATTATATGATTTTGGAGATGCAATAAGAACTGGCTCTACTTATGCTAAAGAAGATGAAGTGAATTTAGATAAAGTATATATTGATTTAAAACTTTTTGAATCATTCACTAAGGGGTTTTTAGAGGGTACTAATTCTACTTTAACAGAGAATGAAGTTAAAATGTTGCCGATGGGTGCAAAGGTAATAACATTAGAACAAGGCATTAGGTTTTTAACAGATTACTTAAACGGAGATATTTATTATAAAACAAGCTATGAAAATCAAAATTTAGATAGAACAAGAACACAACTTAAATTAGTAAAAGATATGGAATCTAAATGGAGTGAATTAAATAAAATTATAGAAAGATATATGTAGAACCTAAATTAAAAGATAGAAATAAGTAAGGTTAATAAGAATAGTTAAAAAGTTTTAATATTACAATTAAAAAGATAATAAATTTAAATTAAAAAAATTACAAAAATACAATGTTATAACATAAATTGGTGAATCACAATGGCGATTCACAAAAAATATAATAAAATTAAGAACAAACGCAACATAACTAAAATAAAAGACAATATATAAATTGATTTTATATACCAAAAGAAGGTATATTATATATATAGCAAGTGAATATTTTGCTTAAATTGGGTAAAAAAGGGGAGAATTTTTTATGAAAACAAAAAAGATTTTAGGGATTTTATTAGCAGCATCAATGTCAGTTTCTTTAGTTGCATGTGGCTCAAATAATGATAATGCTTCAAATGAAGACGATAATAAAAGTGTAGCTGTAGATAGTGAAGCAAAAGGGGAAATTACTTATTGGTCAATGTGGAGCAATACAGAACCACAAGCTAAAGTAATTCAAGAAGCAATTGATGCTTATACAGAAGAAACAGGGATTAAAGTTAATGTAGAATGGAAAGGTCGTGATCTTGGAACAGTTCTTCAAGCAGCTCTTGAGGCCGGGGAAGAAATCGATTTCTTTGATTGGGATTACCAAAAAATAGCATATGAATATAAAGATAAAGTAATGAGTTTAGAAGATATGGCAGAGACTGCTGGGTATAATGATTATGCAGCACCAGTTTTCCCAAATGCAGTTAGAAAATGGGCTGGAGATTTAATAGCTATACCATATCAACCATATACATCAGGAATTTACTATAATAAAGCTATGTTCGAAGAAGCTGGAATAACTGAAGATCCACAAACTTGGGATGAATTCTTAGCTGCTTGTGAAAAGTTAAAAGGAATAGGGGTTGCACCACTTGCACAAGATGATGCTTATGTAATGTATACATTTGGTTATCACTTAGCTCGTTATATTGGACAAGATGGAGTAACTGATGTTGTTACAAATGGAAACTGGGCTGAAAATGAAGCGGTACTAAAGGCTGCTCAAGATATAGTAGATTTAATTTCAAATGGATACTTATCTGAATATGCTCCAGGTGCATATCCAGAAGGAGAAAATGAAGTTGGTTATGAAGAAGCGGCAATGGTTGTAAATGCTTCTTGGGTGCCAGCTGAAATTACTAACAATACAAATTGTGATTTAGAATGGGGAATGTTTAACTATCCATCAGTTGACGGAGGAAAAGATCCAAATACTATAGCAAACGTTGGAGCACAAGGATTTGCAATTAATAAAAATAGTAAAAATGCTCAAGCTACATTTGATTTAATAATGAAGATAACTTCAGGTGAATTTGATCAAAAAATGGCTTTAGATTGTACAGGTATCCCATCAGATACAAGAAATACTGAATGGCCAGAAGATTTACAAGGAACAAAAGTGGCATTTGATGCTTTAACAGATGTTTATGATTGGAATATGGGATTAAATGAAAATCCAGATATTACAGAAACAATTCAAACAAATTGTTTACAATTATTTGAAGGAAAGCTTACTGCACAACAATTCGTAGATGCTATGGAAAAAGCAACAAATTAAATAATATAAAAGGAATATTGTAGAATTATGAGGGGATATTGTAGTTTGCAATAGTCCCCTTATTATATCTACTAATTTTGGGGGAGGACAGATATGAAAAAAAATAAAACTATGATTATTGCTTTTATCACACCAGCAATCCTTTCTTTTGCCATTATGTTTTTATATCCGGTTTTAAGAACAGTTTTTATTAGTTTTTTTTCAGTAGAGAGTGTAACAGCGCCTACTGATAAATGGGTTTCAGTTGGAATTGATAATTATATCAAAATATGGCAAAATAATGCGTTTAGAGTTTCGATGTTTAACATATTTAAGGTGTGGTTAATTGGAGGAGCAATAGTATTGTCAATTTCTTTACTATTTGCAGTAATATTAACTAGTGGTGTGCGTTTTAAGAGCTTTTGGCGTGCAGCTATATACTTACCAAACGTTATTAGTGCAGTTGCATTAGCAACTATGTGGTTACAATTTGTATTCCAACAAAAGTATGGATTAATAAATGGATTTTTTAAAGCAATAGGAGCAGAAAGTCTAGCAAAAATAAATTGGTTGTCTAGTGATATGAAATTCTGGGCTATGCTTATTGCATTCTGTTTTGGATCTGTTGGATATTATATGCTTATATTCTTAAGTGGTATTGAAAGAATTCCAGAAGAATATTATGAGGCGGCAACAATAGATGGAGCAAGCAAATGGAAACAATTCACTAATGTTACAATGCCTTTATTAAAGGGAGTATTTAAGACTAACTTAACTTTCTGGAGTATAAACACAGTTATGTTCTTTGTTTGGTCAAAAATGTTCTCGCCGTTAACAAGTGAAGAGTCAACTATAACACCTGTAGTATATATGTACAATACTGTGTTTGGTACAACTGGGGTTAGTAATCGTGATGCAGGAAAAGGGGCAGCAGTTGGTGTTACACTTGCAATTATAGTTGTATTAATATTTGTTGTTATGAACTTTATAATAAAAGATGAAGAGGTAGAGTATTAGAAGGAGGGATAAGCTATGGCTAAAAATAAAGAAAAAAAAGTAAGAGAACCTTTTAACTTAAGAAAAGAAATGAAGCTTTTACCTGGATATTTAATACTAGCTCTTTGGGTTTTATTCACAGCATTAGTATTAGGATGGATTTTTGCAGCAAGTTTATCAACTTCACGTGAAATATTCAAAGGTGATGTATTAAAGTTTGCATCAGGTTTTCATTGGGAAAATTATGTTACTGCTTGGAAAACACAAAATGTTAGCGTTTTCTTTGCTAACTCATTATTATATGCTACTGTTTCATGTATAGGAATCATAGCTATTTCAGCACCAGCTGCATATGTTTTATCTCGTTATACATTCTTAGGTAATAAGACTATTAAAACTAGCTTTTTAGTAGGAATGAGTACACCAGTAATAATGATTATATTACCTTTATTTGCTTTAGCAACTAAAGTTCATTTAACAGGAAGTAGAACTTTACTTATAGTATTGTATATATGTTTAAATGTACCATTTACAACAACATTTTTATTAAACTTCTTTGGTACTTTAAGTAAGACTTATGAAGAAGCTGCAGCTATTGATGGTTGTAGTCCTATGAAAACTTTCTGGAAAATAATGCTTCCATTAGCTCAACCAGGGATAGTAACAGTAAGTATCTTTAACTTTTTAGCAGTTTGGAATGAATATTTTATTGCACTTATATTTGCAAATTCAGATAAAATGAAATCTGTTGGGGTTGGGTTATTCTCAATGGTTGCAGCACTTAAATCTGTTGGAGATTATGGAAGTCTTTTCGCTGCAGTTATTATAGTGTTCTTACCTACATTTATAATATACATTTTCTTATCAGAAAAGATAATCGCTGGTGTTACTGGTGGAGGAATAAAAGGATAAAGTATATAAATTAAATATAAGATTAGTAAGAGGTAGAGACATAAATGGCAAATTTTTAATTTGCCATTTGTTATTTTATTACGAAATAACAAATTAGATAAGTTTTTATATAAATGAGGTGAAAATAAATGAAGAATAAACCTAACATAATATTAATAATGACTGATCAAATGCGTGGAGATTGTATGGGCTTTGCAGGACATCCTGATATTAAAACACCATATTTAGATAGTCTAGCTTCAAAAGGAATATATTATCCAAATGCATACTCTTCATGCCCAACATGTGTACCAGCAAGATCAATATTACATACTGGTTTATCTCAAAGGCATACTGGAAGAGTAGGTTATGAAGATAGAGTTGATTGGAATTACGGATGCACTATGGCGGGGGAATTATCTAAAGCTGGATATTATACTCAAGCTGTAGGAAAAATGCATGTACATCCTTTACGTAATTATATTGGTTTTAATAATGTTCAATTACATGATGGATATTTACATGAATATAGATATCCAAATGTTGAATATAGCGAAAATCAATTAATTGCAGATGACTATTTTTATTGGTTAAAGGATACAAAGGGAATAAATGCAGATGTTATAAATACAGGATTAGATTGTAATGGATGGGTTGCTCGTCCGTGGATTTATGATGAAATGAGTCATCCAACAAATTGGGTTGTAACAGAAAGTATTGATTTTTTAAGAAGACGAGATCCTTGTAAACCATTCTTTTTAATGACTAGTTTTGTTAGACCACATGCACCATTTGATGCACCTAAATATTATTTTGATTTATACAAAAATAAAGATTTACGTGAGCCTGTTAAGGGTGATTGGAATGATGAAGAGTTAATAAAGAAAATTGGTTATAGATATAATGCAACAACAGGACCATTAGATAAAGAATTAGTAAAGGAAATGCAGATAGGATATTATGCTTGTATTACCCATATAGATCATCAGATTGGTAGGTTAATTCAAGCATTAGTTGAACATCAAGTTATGGATAATACTATAATTATATTTACTTCTGACCATGGAGAGATGCTTGGAGATCATAATTATATTCAAAAAGCAAGACCATATCAAGGAAGTATAAAAATACCTATGTTTATTTCAGGTAATGAAGAACTTTTAGGAAGAAAATATGGAGTAGATGAGAGCCTTGTAGAATTAAGGGATATTATGCCAACTTTTTTAGATATTGTAGGAGCAGATATTCCAAAACATTTAGATGGGAAAAGTATGTTAAAAGGAAATGATAGATATTACATTCATGGGGAACATTTATATGACTTTAAGCAAAAATCACATCAATTTATTGTAACTAAAGAAGATAAATATATATGGTTTTCGCAAACAGGAGAAGAACAATATTTTGATTTAATTAATGATCCCAATGAAGCACATAATTCTATAAATGATAAAAATAAACAAGAGCGTATTAGTGAGCTAAGAAATATACTTATTAAGGAATTAGAAAATTCAGAAGAGGGATACTCAGATGGGAAAAAATTGTTTGTTGGTTGCAAAACAAAGCCAAGTTTAAAAAATGCTATTTTAGCTAATTGTTAAAGTTATTATGCTAAATTCTCTCTTTTAAATAAATTAATAAATGAGAAGTGAGTTTATTATTTATACTCACTTCTCATTTATATATAGAAATAATAGAAGCATATTATACTTTAAGAAGTAAATTACTTAACAATAGATATAAAAAGTGTCAGCATTTTTAGATTTTATTAAAAATGCTGACACTTTTATGTGAGTAATGGCGCATCTAGAGGGACTCGAACCCCCGACGCCTGGATTTTAAGAACTACTGTTTATATTAGTTTAAGTTATGGTTAGTTCTGATTAATTCGTATTAATTCTAGTTGTTAGGGATAGATAAAGTTTATTTTAATTTATAAATATTTATATTAATTTTATTGTTATTACGTAAAAATGTCGTAAAAAAGTTCTAGTTTTATTTATGAAATATATAAGAAGTTTCTCATATTAGAAAAATAAATAACAATTCCTTGCGTTACATAAAATGGTAATTTAAAATTAATATATAAATAAATTAGAGGGGGATAATTAAAGTGGATAGAGAGGTAGATAAGAATACAATAGATGATATAGTTAATAGCGTATGGACAAAAATAAAAGATGATGTTGAGAAAAAAGAATATACTATGTCTAGTGAAAAAACACTAGTATTTAAATTTATGTGGGAATTAGCCAAAGATGTAAATAATAATGAATTACAGTTTGATTTTGAATATATTGCATATGATAAACTTGATGGAACAGATAAATATTTAGATTTACTATTTTGGACAGATGAAAAATATAAAATAGCGATTGAGTTTAAGTTTCCTAAAAAAACCGAAGAGGGAGGAAGTGATACAGCAATTGTGAGGAGAAATATTTATAAAGATATAAGTCGATTAAAATATTTAGTTGATAATAAAATAAATGAAATTAATATAGGATATTTTATATGTTTAACAAATCAAAGTACTTACTTTAATAAGGATGCAAAGCTTAAAAAATATAAAGATTTAGTAACTTATAATAATTATAAATATGAGAAATCTACAATTTTAAATTATGATGATATAAAGGAACTCCCAGATAAAGTAGAATTTAATTGGGATAATATAGATGAAAAAGGAAGTAATATTATTGAAGGAGGTAAATTTGCTTGGCTTAAACCTATAAAAATCATAAAATTAGAAGAGTAAAAATATTAATAATATTATAAAATAAATAAATTTAAAGAAAACATGTAAAATAGATATAAGTTATAAGATATTAATTGTTTATATTTTATATACAGGAAATTATAAACAAAGATTTATATAAGTATATTTTATGAGTGATAAATTTGAGAATATAAAGTTTAAATTTGTAACTATTGCAGGGAATAGTACTATTAGGGCAATTACATTAAAGTATTTAAGAAATAGAAAAGAACTAATAGATTTTTCTATATTAAGTAGTATGCAGAAAATATTAATTTTAAACGGATGTAAATTATACCTTTATAATTTACATCCGTTTAAAGATTTATTATTTTTATATAACTTAGAAGAGGAGATTAGTATATACTAAAAATTTCTATAAATTAAAATAGAATAATTAGATAGCAAGATATCGCTTAATGGGTAATAAAATTTTCTTAATTAAAGTATATATTAAAAAGTTATAATAGAGCTTTTTAAAGAGTTATTGTATTTGATATTCTTTCTTTATAGCACTTAGTAAGATGTGTATAAATATCGGCAGTAGTGCTAAGATGCTTATGACGCATTAAAAATTTTACCTCTATAAGAGGTTTACCAGATTCTATTAATCTAGTAGCAAAAGTGTGGCGGATAGCATGAAATTTTTTATGTGGAATACCTGCCTTTTTTAGTATAGTACTATATCTTTTACGCAAATTACGTGGGTCTGTAATTTTTCCTAAGGCTGTACAGAACACTAAATTATTATCTTGATACATATTACCAGCTTTAATTTTTTCAAGTTGCTGAGATTTCTGGTGTTTTTTCAAATCTGATATTAAAAATGATGGCATATCTAATAACTCATAGCTATTTTGCGTTTTAAGTGTAGTTTCAGTTAGATAAGATACTCCAGTTTCTAAATTAGTTTCACGTCTAACAGATTTATTTATATTTATGGTACAGTTATCAAAATCTATACAAGACCACTTAAGTGCAAGTAGCTCTCCTAATCTAAGTCCCGTTGAAAATGCAACACGATAAAGCACTTCATCTCGATTACCCTTAATAGCATTTAAAAATTTATTTTGCTCTTCAAGTGTAAATACTGATTTAGATTCATTAATAGAATCAAGTAGTACTTTTTCATCAAAAGATAACTTTGGAGGTATTAGACCTATTCCAAAATCTCTAGAGCATTTATTACTATTATATGCATGAGTAAGACAGGGCTTAATTAGTTTATTTATTGACTGTATTGTATGAATACTAACACCTATATTTTTAAGTGAAGTATAATATTCTTGTATACATCGCGTATCTATACTTATTAATTGTATATTTTTAATAAGTAATTTATTAATTTCTATAGAATTATGCTCTTTTAAGTTAAGAAAGGATTCTATATTAGCGATATAATTATTATATATACCAAGATATCTTTGTTTAGTACTATTTTTTAAGCCAGAATTAAAATGAACATCTTTAAGCCAATAATACATAAAGTTACCAAAAGTTTCTTTATTGTTAGGGCTTATATTTTGTTTATAAAGAGAAAAGAATTTATCTATTTTATTATTTAATTCAGTAGCACTATAAGCATAAAAATCTTTTCTAATTGGTTTGTTTGTTACAGGGTCATACCCTATAGTAACTTTTTTATAATAATAATCTTTGCCATTTATTTTTCTTTTTGGAGTTGCTTTTCTTGCCATAGATTCACCTTCTTTTAATTTATATTCTTATTACTTTTTATAAAGATTATCTAGTGAATCATTTATAAATTTATTTAAAATAATATGTTCAGGAACTCCATGTTTACCAGTTTCAATTAATGAGTCATTTATATTTTTATCAGTATATCTATAGTTATAGAAATCTTTAATAAATGAAAAACAATGATTTAAAAGATAGTTGTAATCCTCTTCTGATATATGAGGTATTTGTTTTCCTTTTAATTTTACATCTATTAAAGATGATTTCAAAAAATCACTGAAGGATTTTTTAGTATCACTAGAAGGTTTAGGTTCCTTATCTGGTTTTACAGAAGGAAATGATGTTATAAGTTCAAGTAAGTCTACATTAAATTCTTTAGATATTTTTTCTAAAGTTTCTTTGCTAGGTTCTCTATTATTTTTTTCATAATTAGAATAGGTAGAACGTTTTAGGTCTAACCTTTGTGCAAACTCTTCCTGAGTTAAATTATTATCCAATCTAATTTTTTTTAAATAATCTCCAATTTGTATTAATTCATTAATTCCCATGTAATTCTCCTTTCTGAATATATAATACATTATATGACACAATAATGAAGAAGTAAAGAGAAAAAAAGCTTGACTTATTCAAAAATGAAGCATAATATTTAAATATAGACTAAATAGATATAAAAATAATATTATTGGAGGTCATTTTATGAAAAATAAATTATTAACAAAGAAAGAACTTCAAGATTATTTAGGAATTGGACATAATACTACATTAAAGTTACTAAATAAACGTGAATTTAGTTTTAAGATTGGGAACAAGTGGTATTGTGATAAGGAATTGCTTGAACAATGGATGGATAATCAAATTTTATATAAAAAACGTCGATAATATATATATTATTAGCAATTTATTTTAGAAATTGTTTTAATAGGGTAAATACTATGGAATTTTTGGGGAAATTATAAAACAAACATATACATATCAATATTTAGAATAAATAAAATATTTCCCGATAACGTTTAAAAGGAGAGAATAGTTTAATGGTACATACAATAAAAATATTTTCAGATGTAGATGAAGATATTTTTAAATATCTTGAATATAAATTTAGTATTAAAAATTCTAAGTATTTTAATTTATCTCAATATGTTGCAAGAGATGGAGTAAAATTAGAAATTAGGCAGCTAAACAATAGAAAAAGTAAGAATAAGATATGGAGGATATATATTTTTATTGATGCAATCAAGATGTTAGATAGAGCTGATATCGTAGAAGCTGATAATGTAATAGTGTTAGAAAATATATATGATATATTAAGTGATATTTTACCTAATAATTTATCAGATAAATTAGATTTAAGATTACATAGATTTGATTATAGATGTGATAAGGTTATAGAAAGTAAAGAAAAAAGACGACTATTGGTCAAGCTGTATAATAAAAATGAAGATAGAAAGTCATATATGAATAAAATAGAGGTATTTAATAATTTAACTAAAGAAAGTAATAAAATTAGTAGTCTTCGTTATCAAAATAAAAGTAGAGCCTGTAATATATATGATAAAGAGGTAGAACGGGATGCAAAATGTGAAATTGTAATGGATTATGAGAAATCTATTATAAGATATGAATCGCAGATAAAAAGGCAACATATAAAATACCTAAAAAAAAGATATGGTATAGATGATAAGTTAGAAATATATTTTTCAAATGCAATGTATAACATATTTATGAACAAGGTAATTGTATCTACAGTAGGAATTGAAGATTATTATAATATTTATCACGCTAGAAAAATAATAAAAAACTCTTTGTTAAGAGAAAAAACAAAAAGTGAGCTTATAGAACTCTTAATAACAACATCATTAAAAGGAAAGTGTAGATTTAAAAGAGAAAAATGTAATAGATTAACTAAAAAATTAAAAGAACTAGGTATAAATCCTATATTAATACCTAAGAATGAAAATATTCCACATCTAGTTAATCCTATTAAGGATATATTAAAGAAAGATTAAGTTTAGTTTTAAGGGGGTAAATATGTTTAGATTACATATTCATGAGAATGATAATGAGATTAAAAAAATAGAACAGAAAGCTACTATTTTTAAAAGTGATAGTATAGATGGGGTTTTTATGGATTTTTCATATGAAATAAAAAGATTAAGACTATTGAACAATGGGGTATTATACATAATATACTTTGGAAGAGGAATATTAAAAGAAATAGATTATGATGAATTATGGTGGAGAGAAGATGAAGAAAATATAGAGGATATAGTATATGAAATATCAGATATTTATAGTTTAAATGAAGGTGAATTTGATGATTCAAATTTATTAACTGCTTCAGAAAAAAAATATATAATAAACAAAATAAATGAATCTGAAGAGATTAATGATAATTGGATTATGCATTTATTTATTGATAAAAAATTGGCTTTAATTGAAAATCGAGAATTTACGATAAGTTCTGATTTAAAGTATTTACCATTGAATGTTTTTGAGAAGTATGAAGGAATAATTAATAATGTTAAGCGTGAATATCAAATTAGTTTTTTTGATGATGAAGATATTCCATTTTAAGTTAAAAATAGAGCAAGATTTGTTAATCTGCTCTATTTTTAATTATTATTAATAATATATATTTATAAAGGAACATTAGGTGTATTTAATTGTTCGTATTCTTTTATTCTTCTATAAAAGCTATTAGGTTTTAATCCTAAAGAATTCATAAAATATTTAGTTTTAATTTTACCATTTTTCCAAAGGATATATAGGTTTTGAAACTCATGAGAGGTAAAATCAACTTTAATTTTAGGAGCTCCAAACTTTACATTTCTTTTTTGAGCTGCAATTATTCCAGAGCGTTGGCGTTCACGAATGAATAATCTCTCTTGTTCACTCACATAAGATAAAATCTCTAAAATTAAATTAGAAATAAAGTTTCCTAAGAGGTCTTTATTTTGTCGAGTATCTAATAGTGGCATATCTAAAACTACTATATCAACTCCTTTAGAAGTAATATCACGCCATTCTTCAAGAATTTCTTGATAGTTTCTTCCGAAACGGTCAAGCGATTTAACAAAAATTACATCTGATTTTCTGCATATCTGTTTTAGAAGTAAATAGTTTTCACGACTAAAATCTTTTCCTGATTTTGAATCAATAAAGATATCTCTTTCATTAATATCTAAATTATATGATTTTATACAATCTATTTGACGATTTACTGATTGTGAAGTGCTAGATACTCTAGCATAAAAAAATGATTTAGAATTATCCATTATTATAATCTCCTTTTCAAAATTTTAAGATTATATCATAATAATATTTCAAAATATCAAAAACAGTTTTGAAATAAAATATTTCATCAAAAGTACTTTTTGAAATAGAAAAATTAGCTTTATTTAATAGAATTATAAGTGTTTCAAAGATTATACTTTTTGAAATATATTTTTATTTAGTTAATGTTAATTATTTAATGTTATAAAAAAATAAATCTATTTTACTTAATTTTTATATTAGATTTCTAATGCAAGATATGAATTTACTCTTTTATTTATATTTAAAATATAAATTATAATTTTTATATTTAAAGCAACTAAAATTGGTTAAATTTTAAAAGAATTATCAATATATTATTGGTTAATATTATATAAATTTACAAAAATAACCGAAAAGCTTATAATAATATGTAGGTATTAAAGATAAAAGTGATTTAGAGAGAAAATAAATTAGAAATGGTAGGGAAGTATATGGACAATATTACAAAGCAAACAACTATTAATGTAAATGAAAAAGCAAATTTAATTTGGTCAATAGCTGATATAATAAGAGATTTATATAAGCCACATGAATATGGAAAAGTAATTCTTCCAATGACAGTAATAAAGAGATTTAATGATACACTTCTTCCAACTAAGGACAAGGTATTAGAAACTTATGAAAATGTAAAACAATTTGAAGTAAAAGATGTATTTTTAGAGACTGCATCAGGATATAGTTTTTACAATGTCAGTCCTTTTACATTTGAAAACTTGCTTGCAGACCCAGCAAATATTGAAGCTAATTTTAGAACTTTTCTTGCAGGATTTTCAGAAAATGTACAAGATGTACTAGAAAATTTTGATTTTGATAAAGAAATTACTAAGCTTGCAAACAATAATGCTTTATTTGCAGTTATTCAAGAATTCAATACTAAGAAAGCATATATGGGACCTGATGTCATAACTAGTCCTGATATGGGATATATTTTTGAAGAGTTAGTAAGAAGATTCTCAGAAAGCTACAATGAACAAGCAGGGGCTCACTTTACTGCAAGAGATATTATTTATCTTATGACAGATTTATTAATATGTGAGGAAAAGGATACTCTTATAGAAGATGGTGTTGTAAAGACTATATATGATATGACAATGGGAACTTCACAAATGTTGGCTTGTATGGAGGAAAGATTACTTCAGCTTGATTCAGAGGCTAATGTTAAATGCTTCGGACAAGAGATAAATCCGGAAACTTATGCAATAGCTAAGGCGGACATGATTATTAAAGGTGGAAAAGCTGATGATATGAAGCTTGGTAATACTTTAAGTGATGATAAGTTTAAAGATTTTACTTTTGATTATATAATTTCTAATCCACCCTTTGGAATTGATTGGAAGAAAGAGAAGTCTGCTGTTGAGAGAGAAAATGCTCTTGGTGATGGTGGAAGATTTGGAGTTGGACTTCCTAAGATTAGTGATGGACAAATGTTATTTACTCTAAATGGTATTAAGAAGTTAAAAGATACTGGAAGAATGGCAATTATTCATAATGGTTCACCACTATTTAGTGGAGATGCAGGTTCAGGTCCTAGCGAAATTAGAAGATATATTATTGAAAATGATTGGCTTGAAGCTATAGTTCAGCTTCCAACGGATTTATTTTATAATACGGGGATTTCTACGTATATCTGGATAATTTCTAAGAATAAGCATTTCCATAGAGAAGGTAAGGTTCAGCTTATAGATGCTTCTAAGATGTTTGAAAAGAGAAGAAAGTCTATAGGTAGTAAGAGAAATGAAATTACTGAAGAATGTAGAGAAATGATTGTACAAGCTTATGGTGATTTCTTAAATAAGGAATATATCTTAGGTGATAAGAGTGTTGAATCTAAGATATTTGAAAATATAGACTTTGGATATAACAAGATAGTTATAGAAAGTCCTACTTTAGATGAAGAGGGAAATATAGTTTATAAGAATAAAAAGAAGGTAGCAGATACATCTAAGAGAGATAGCGAAAATGTGCCTTTAGATGAAGATATAGATTCTTATTTTAAAAGAGAAGTATTACCTTATAACGAGAATGCATGGATAGATAAAAAGAAAACAAAGGTAGGATATGAAATACCTTTTACACGTTATTTCTATAAATATATAGCTCCTGAGAAAGCTGATAATATTAAGGCAGAAATTTTGGAGATTGAGGAAGAATTAAATGGAGCTTTAAAAGAGTTGTTTGAAGAGGTAGAAGTTTATGTGTAGAGGGATGAAAGAGAGTGGAATAGAGTGGATAGGTGAGATACCAGAACAATGGTCGGTTAGGAAATATAAAAGTATTTGTAATATATATGCTGGTGGAACTCCAGATACAAATAAACTAGAGTTCTGGAATGGAGATATACCGTGGTTGCCATCTGGAAAAATAAAAAATGATGATATATATGAAGCAGATAAATTTATTACCAATTTAGGATTAGAAAAAAGTTCAACTAAATTAATTAAAGAGAATACAACATTATTAGCTATGACAGGAGCAACATGTGGTAATGTTGGATTTTTAAGAATTAAGTCATGTGCAAATCAATCTGTGATGGCATTTGAAAATTTAAATAAGAGCTTTTTAGATAGATTTATTTACTATACATTATTATCACAAAGGGAAGCAATTCTTTTACAAAAGACTGGTGGAGCACAAAGTGGAATAAATGTAGAAGATGGGAAAAATTTATTTTTACCTAGTTGTTCTTATATAACTCAAGAGAAAATAGTAAATTATCTTGATAAAAAAGTATCTCAAGTTGATGATATTATTTCAAAACAAAAAATCCTTATTGAAAAATATAAATCTTATAAGCAAAGTCTTATTACAGAAACAGTAACAAAGGGATTAAATAATAATGTTCCTATGAAGGATAGTGGAATAGAGTGGATTGGAGAAATACCTAAAGAATGGAATATAGATAGAATAAAAACGTATTTTGATATAATTTTAGGAGCTACCCCAAAAAGTGATAATTATGAATATTGGAATGGTGATATTACATGGATTACACCTGCGGATTACAAAACAGAAGATATATATATAAGAACTTCTAAAAGAAATATATCAACTTCTGGACTAAATTCTTGCTCAACAAGAATAGTCCCAAAAGGTTCAATAATAGTATCTAGTAGAGCACCAATTGGTTTAGTTGGAATTTCAGATATAGATTTATGTACAAACCAAGGGTGTAAATCACTGGTAAATAAAAGCGGGATATATATATCTAATAAGTTTGTTTATTATTATATATCTGTAATGACAGAAGTTTTAAATATATATGGAAAAGGAACCACATTCTTAGAGCTATCATCTTTTGATTTGAATAATTTCAAAATAATAATTCCAACAATAGAACAACAAAAAGAAATAGTAAAATTCTTAGATAGTAAATGTACTGAAATTGATTCAACGATATCTAAAAAAGAAGAATTAATAGAAAAACTTGAAAGTTATAAAAAATCTTTAATATATGAATGTGTTACTGGCAAAAGGGAGGTGAACTAAATGGATTATAAGGAAAAGAGATTTGAGCAAGATATTGAAAGCTTTCTTTTAGAGCATGGTGACTATATTAAAGGGAGTATGGCTAGTTATAATGCTGAAAAAGCTATTGATATAGAAACTTTAATCACTTTTATTAAAATATCTCAGCCTAAACAATGGGAAAGATATATTAGAAACTATAAGGAAGATGCAGAAAATAAGCTTTATAAAAGATTAAATGAAGAGATTGAAAATAATGGTCTTATTCATGTTTTAAGAAGTGGTATTAATGATAGAGGAGTTAAGCTTAATATTGCTTATTTTAAGCCTGAAAGTTCTTTAAATCCTGATACAGTTAAATTATATAATGATAATATTTTAAGTTGTACTAGACAATTTGCTTACTCTACAGAAAACAATAATACAATTGATATGGTCTTATCTTTAAATGGTATTCCTATAGTTGCTTTAGAGCTTAAAAATCAAATTACTGGACAATCTGTTGAAAATGCTAAAACTCAATTTATGTATGATAGAAATCCTAAGGAATTAGTATTCCAATTTAATAAAAGAATACTGGTATACTTTGCAGTAGACCTTTATGAAGTTTGGATGACTACAAAGCTTGATGGTAAAAACACAATTTTCTTACCATTTAACCAAGGAAGTAATGGAGCTGGTAATGTTGGTGGAGCTGGTAATCCTGAAAATAAAGATGGATATGCAACATCATATCTTTGGGAAGAGGTATTAGTAAAAGATAAGATTATGGATATTATCCAAAGATATATACACTTAGAAGTTAAGGATAAGACAGTAATTAAAAATGGAAAAGGGAAGAAAGAAACTACAACGAGAATTATATTCCCAAGATATCATCAATTAGATGTTGTCACAAAACTAATAGAAGATGTAAGAGCAAATGGAAGTGGTGAAAATTATCTTATTCAACATAGTGCAGGTTCAGGAAAAAGTAATAGTATAGCTTGGCTTGCTTATAGGCTTTCAAGTATTCATCAAAGTGATAATACACCAATCTTTACATCAGTTATAGTTGTTGTAGATAGAACTGTTTTAGATAGACAACTTCAAGATACAATTTCAAGCTTTGACCATCAAGATGGATTAGTTGTAGCTATTGGAGAAGGTAAAACTTCAAAGGATTTAAGAGATGCTATAAATGATGGAAAGAAGATAATTATAACAACACTTCAAAAGTTTCCTGTTATATATGAAGAAATAGATGATAACAAAGGAAAGAGATTTGCAATTATAGTAGACGAAGCACATTCTTCACAAACAGGTAATTCTGCTAGAAAGCTAAAGTCAGCTTTAGCAGATACAGAAGAAGCTTTAAAGGAATATGCAGAAATCGAAGGAAAAGCAGAAGCTGAAATTGTAGATGATGAAGATAAATTAGTAAATGAGTTATTAAGTCATGGAAGACATAAAAATCTAAGCTTTTTTGCCTTTACAGCAACCCCAAAGCAAAAGACTTTAGAGATGTTTGGAAGAAAAAATGCAGAAGGAAATTATGAGCCTTATCATGTTTATTCTATGAGACAAGCTATTGAAGAAGGTTTTATCTTAGATGTATTAAAAAATTATATGACATATAAAAACTGCTATAAGATAGCTAGTAATACACCAGATAATCCAGATGTACCAACTTCAGCAGCAGTAAAGGCAGTAAGACGTTATGAATCACTACATCCACATAATTTATCGCAAAAAACAGCAATTATTATAGAGCATTTTAGAGAAATTACTTCTAAGAAAATTGGTGGAAGAGGTAAGGCTATGATAGTTACAGCATCAAGACTTCATGCTGTAAGATATTATCATGAATTTAAGAGATATATAGAAAGAAAAGGTTATAAGAACTTAGATGTATTAATAGCTTTTTCAGGTGTAGTTAAAGATGTAGATAGTATAGGAAATGAAATTGAGTATACAGAAGCAGGAATAAATAAAACAAAAGATGGTAGAAAAATTTCAGAAAAGCAATTAAAAGAAGAGTTCCATGGCGATGATTTTAATATGCTAATAGTTGCAGAAAAGTATCAAACAGGCTTTGATGAACCATTACTTCATTCTATGTTTGTAGATAAGAAATTAAGTGGAGTAAAAGCTGTACAAACATTATCAAGACTTAATAGAACTATGCCAGGAAAGAATGATACATTTGTATTAGATTTTGTAAATACAGCAGAAGAAATACAAGAAGCTTTTAGACCATATTATGAGGCAACTAAGCTAGATGAAGAGATAAATGTTAATTTAATATATGATACTAAGACTATAATCAGAAATTTTAAGTTGTTTAATGATAATGATATAGATAAGTTTATTAAGATAAACTATAAAAAAGGAAAACAAAATGCTACTGATTTAGGTAAGATGACAAGTTTATTTAAGCCAGTTATTGAAAGATATAATGAACTTAATGAAGATAGTAGATATGAATTTAAGAAGGCTATAAGAAACTTTAATAAATGGTATTCTTATATAATTCAAATAACTAGAATGTTTGATAAGGACCTTCATAAGGAATATAACTTCACTGCTTATTTAGAGAAGCTATTACCTAAGGTTAAGGGGAAGGATATAGATTTAGAAGGAAAGTTAAAGTTAGAGTTTTATAAGCTTGAACAAACTTTTAAAGGTGATATTTCATTAAATCCACAAAATACAGAAATTATATTACCTAATCCTAAAACAATAACTGGTGGAGCTAAGCCTACTGATGATGAATCTACTCTTGAGGAGATTATTTCTAAGATAAATGAAAAATATCAGGGGATTTTTACTGAAGGTGATAGAGTTATAGTTGAAACTATGTATAGGAAGTGTACTAAGGATAAGGCTTTAAAGAAATATGCTAAGAATAATGATGCAGAAATATTTGAACAAAGCATTTTCCAAGAAGAATTTAAGAGAATAGCTCAGACTTGTTATATGGAGAGTATGGGAGCTTTCTCTAAACTTTTTGAAAATAAGGACTTCTATAATCAAGTTATGGGACAAATAGGAAGTAGTGTTTATAGAGAGCTTAGAAATAGTGCGATTTAATTTTAGATATAAAAAATCAAGATTAATTAGTAAATCTAGGGGGTAAAAGTGAGAAAAGGTGAAATTATTACTAATATGCCTAGACGTAAAGATGGTAAAATAGATTGGCTATTAACTAAAGGAATGACTATACTTATAAAAAGTTATGAGTACGGGTTAAAAGAATTTAAAGTAATTAATGCATATAGGGATGGGTTATTAACATTTTTATCTATTGAATATGATGGTATATATGTTGGAGATGTAGACTGTAGTTTAATATTGAAGGGGAATATAGGTGTACTAATAGGTGAAATACCTAAAACAAGATATAAGAAATACTATAGGTATAATGAAAATTTAGGTTAATAAAGAGTTAGTATATAAGTATTTTTATCTTAAATAATAAGAGAATTGATTGAATAGACATGACTATATTAAAAATAGGAGGATAACAATGAGTGAGAACCTAATTTCGTATTGGAGAAATTGGTTAAATTCAGAGATTAATATACCAATTACTCCAGATGGATATATATTTAAATACAGCATTTTTCATCAAGGAAGTAATGATGGATGTTATGAGTGGGTATGTTGTACATCTAAAAAGAAATTATATTCGTTTATTAAATATTTTATATTACCATCAATTCAGTTATCTAGAACTATTGGTATCAAGGAAAGCACTGTATGGCTTGGGGTAGAAAACTATGATGATACTATAGCGTATTTAAATAATTCAAAATTTGATAATTATCAAGAGTATATTGAAACTTACAAAAGATGGTTTAGTGAAATTGACAAATTAGAGCAAGGCGATGCTTCTATTAGTGAATTAAGAAATATTATTACTAAAATTTGTCTAGAGATTGGTTATAGTGAATATATATTTGTTGAATTAGAGGTTTTTGAAAATATCAGTTCAGTAGGTAAAACGTTAGTTGAAGATTTTGAATCAGATAATGTTTTAGATATACTAGAACTTGAATTAAAAATGAGTAAAGAACAGATATTAGAATTATTTGATAACATTAATGATAATAAATTCATGTTAAATAAAGTTAGTAATATATTAGCTGATAGAATTATGTAAAGAGGTTTATGTTATGACAGATATAAAATTTGAAATAAAAGAAAATATAGTAGTATTATCTGAAACTACAAAGGGATGGTCTAAAGAATTAAATCGTATTAGTTGGAATGGAAAAGAAGCTAAGTATGATTTAAGAGATTGGGCTCCGGAGCATGAGAAGATGGGAAAAGGTATTACATTAACAAGAGATGAGTTAAGAGCTTTAAAAGAAGCTTTAAATAATATGGATATATAATTATTATATAGAAAATCCTCAGAGGTTATTCTGAGGATTTTCTATTATACTGATTTTAATTCTATTAATACAGTCATAAATTTGAACATTATACTTGGATAATACTCAAAGAAAATATCATCTTCAACATATATATCATTAATACTTTCATCAATTTGGTGAAAGTTAGATGTAAGTTCAAAAATTATATTATATAAAATCGTAGACTCTGTATATGTAAGATTAAGAGCATATTGATGTATATTTACAGTTTCGTTTAAATAAATCGGCATATTAGTCCTCCTTTAGATTTTATTAAACTAAGAAAACTTAATTCTAAATATTATATCAGAATATAGTAGCGTAAATTAAAAAATAGATAATAGTATTGTTTTTTTAGAAATTTTAAATTCTTCTGCTATAATACTAAGATTTAATAAACCAAATACTTAATGGTGGGTTAGGTCAGCGTTTTATAAAATTTATGATTTAGGAGGATTTAAAAATGGTAGTTAGAAGAGGAAGTATTTTAAACGTTGCATTAGGAGAAAGAATAGGTAGTGTTCAGTCTGGAATAAGACCAGTAGTAGTTGTTCAAAATGATGTAGGAAATAAATATAGTACTACTGTTATAGGTGTACCCTTAACAACTAAAAGAGCAAAGAGAGAATTACCTACACATAAAGTTTTAAGAAATTATAGTGAGTTAATAGATAATTCTATAGTATTAGCTGAACAGATTGTTACTTTCGATAAAATACAAATTATAAATTACATATGTAACGTTAGAGAAGAGGATTTAAGTGATATAAATAAGAAAATAGCTATTAGTTTAGCTTTGGGAAATTAATTAGAAGTATTGTATGCTATAGATTGTTTATCTATAGCATATTTTTGTATAAAGTTATATTTAAGTAAAATATTATGATTAATATTTTAGGAAGTATAAATAGTGAAAAAGTGGAAATCATTATAAAATGAAATACTAATTAGAGGAGTAAAGGTTATGAGTTATGAAGAATGTAATTATGTAGGAGCATTTGTAGATAATGTAAATAATACAAAAAATGAAACAAAGAAACTAAATATAGAAACCGACAATATTAACTATAAAGTTGATGAGAGGATAAATAAATTTAAGAAAAGATTTGAGAAGTTAGGAGAACAACTTCAAAGTGAAGCATTAATAGATTATATAAATAAAGATGAAGAATTAAATAAATTAGTATATAGGGTTTATAATATATTAAAAGGCATAGATTATAAAAATCAAAATTAATTTCATATGAATTAACAATAGCTCCTAAGCATAATATTTTATATATCACTTATTTAAGGGGAAAATTTTGAAGGAGTTATTAGAGTTTATTAAAGATTTTATGATATCTATTGGAAGAGAGATAAATGATAATGAAGGAAAAGGATTATTAAGTACATTTTTTATTTTAATAGGATTAATATTATTTATTAGCCCAGGGTGTATTTTAATGTTTTTTTGCAATGAAAAAGTATTAGTAAATAATTTTATATCAACAGATTTAGTAAATATATTGATTATAGATAGTATTATTTTTATGGTCTTATTTGTAATAGGATTGGCTAGGAACATAAAAGTACCAAAAGATATGCAAGGCAACATAGTATATAAAGATGATATTATAATAAGTATTATTAAAACAATAGCATCAATGACAATAATATCAATTGTTTTAATAGTGATATTTACTGTAGTTAACTTTGAAAATATTGATTATGTTCTCAAAGTAGGAATAATAACATTAATTATTACAATTATACTTTTAACTATTAAACACATATTGACATGGGTAAAGCTATTTTATAGATTCGTAACAGGAAAAGCTAATTATAAGAAAGCAAAAGAATATAATAAGAAGGCAAAAGAAGTATTAAATAATTTACCTGATGACGATGATGATGAAATATAATAAAATTATTAGTATATATAATGAGAGATAATGTTAGTAAGCTATAGGTAATTCTATAGCTTTTTTTGTGTTAAAAATATTAAAAAAGTTAAAAAAATGAAAAGGAATTTAGGTTAACTGCTATAATCTTATGCTATATAAAATTTAAGAATAAAGGAGAGAACATTATATGATAAATGTTACAGTTGATTTAGGAAATTATAGTATAAAATATGCAGGACAAAATATAGGTAGCTTTAGCTCTAGGATTAGTACACAGTTTAATCCAAATCCAGAAGCTTATGATAGAATCCAAATAGAGAATGAAACAACTTATATAGGAGTTGGGGAGTATGATAGGCAGTTTTCAAAGATTGATAAGAATTATTTACCATCATTACTGTTTGCTATAACTGAGGCAACCAATGAGAGTGATATAAACCTATGCTTATTATTACCATTGGTACAAATGAATAATAGTAGTAAATTTATAAATAGACTAAAAAATAGTAGTTTTAACTTTTTGGTAAATGGAGCTCCAAGAACAATAAATATTAATAAGGTAGTAGTTCTTGGTGAAGGATTTATTTCTCAGTATATGATAGAAAATAATAAAGAGGATATTCTTATCTGTGATATTGGTAGTAGAACTATTAATTATGTAACAATAGTAAATGGAAAGACAGAATATAACTATACAGAAAGATTAGGAGTATTAGATTTATATGCCAATATAAAGGATATTGAGAATTCAAAAGGTGAAGATTTTGTTGAGGAAGATATAGAAAGACTTATTAGAAATGGGAGAATAGTAGTTGATAGTAGAGTATATTTAGATTTTTTAAAGCTTATATTGAATAGAATACAAGCAAAAGTTAATATAAAAAATTATAAAGTATATTTTACTGGTGGAGGTTCTTTAATGTTAAAAGATTATATTGAAATAAATACTCCGGCTAAAGTTTTAGAAAATGCACAGTTCTCTAATGTACTTGGAGCACATAAAGTTGCTGAAATTGGTTGGAGAGGAGCTAATCAATAATATATGAGTAAAAGATTTTATATAACATTAAATTCTCAAAAAGATAAAGATAAGATTATATTGGACTATCTAAGTTCTACATATAATGAATCAGAAACAATAAAGAGTTTATTATATAAGGTTGCAACTGATGGGGGCAATACGATGCAATTAGATGATAGAATAAGTGATAGTATAACTATAAGAGAGGAGCAAAGTGTTGCAAATAGCACCGAAAAGGTAACAAAAGATGAAGAATTAAATAATAATAAAATTGTTATTGATGAGGATATTATGGGATTATTTAAATAATAAAGTTTTAATTAAATATTAAATAAAAAGCTAACTTCAAATTTGAGGTTAGCTTTTTATATTGATATTAAAAAATAAAGTGAATATATGAATTTAATATGTAATTTAGATGATATGGTTTTGATTAGGATGTTATAATATAGATATGAAAAAAAATACATAAAAGGTATAAAGTGAATAAGATATTTTTATGTAATAATATTCCAATTAATTTATTTAAAGGGTAGGTATTAATAATGAGTAAAACAGTGCAAGATAAACTTGAAAAAAAAATAGACGAATTAAAAAATTTTATTGCTAAATTTGATTCAGAAAGTGTATTGGGCATGATTGCTAACGATTTATGTTTGGTATATGATGGAAAAGATTTTTTTAATGATATTAAGTTATCGTCTCCATATAAGCAATATATGTACTTAGCTGGTTTAATAGTTTCTACTGATGAAAAAAAATGTATAGATTTAAAGCAAGAGGATTTTAATAAAGCTAAAAGTATGCTTGAAGATATATCTAACTTTTATGCATTATTATTCTTACCAAGTGAAGAGGAAATAAAAAATGATATGTTGACTAAAGAATGGATTGAAGCTAGAAAAGTTAGCATGCCAGTATTTTTAGATTATTTTAATACCACTATATTAAATTATGAAGAACAACAGGAAAAAAGAATAAGAAGATGGTTTGAATCATATAATGATTTCTTTAAGGGAGAATATAAATTTTCTGTAACAGAATTATTAGAAATATATAATTTTATTATCAATAATATAAGAGATACATTGGATAAGATTCATAAATATAGAGATAATATCGTAGAAAGTAGAGAAAAATGGTTGAAAAGCGTTGAAAATGGTATCAATATTAAAGAGGCTACTAGTTTAATAGATAAAAATAGTTTAGCAAAATCATATCATAATTTTATGGAAAATGTATGTAATATCAATAGAGTATCAATAAAGAAACTAAATGATAAATTTGGAGAAGAGGTTATAAGAAGTTTTTTAAATATATTTTCAATTACACGAAAAAATAGAGAATTTAAATATTATACAGAAGAAAATCCTTTTGAATTAGCTCCTTTACTTAGAAATGGAGATAAATACATTTTTTGTCCTGTATATAAACAATTATTAAATGCAATATTTAAATTTTTATATAGCGAGTTAGAGAAGGGTACTGAAAAAAATAAATTTTATAAAAAGAGAGATATGGAAGCTGAAAAAGAAGCAGAGGAGTTATTAAAAAATATTTTCGGAAATGAAGGAAAATATTTTTCGTCTGTATTTGAAACAAAAGATTCTCATAATGAGCATGACTTACTTGTATTATATAATGATATCTTGATTATAGGTGAAGTTAAAGCCGCAAAAGTAAAAGAACCATTTAGAAATCCTGATAAGGCATATACTAGAATAAAAAGGGATTTTAAGAGTGATAAAGGAATACAAAAAGCTTATAATCAAGGCTTAAATTTGAAACAATTAATTTTATCTCAAGAAAAAACAACTTTGTATAACAAACAAGGGAGTAAAATCATAGAGATAAATAGAGATGATTATAAAAAAATATATATATTTTGTATTACAGCAGAAAATTATAGTATATTAGCTACTCAATTAACGTTGTTATTAGAAAAGCCTAGAAACGAACCTTATCCATGGGTATGTAATTTATATGATTTAGATACTATATGTAATGCATTTAAATTTAAGTCGTGGGATAGTGATAAATTTTTGAAGTATATAGATGATAGAACTGAATTACATGAAAATTTATTTACTACGGATGAATTAGAGATTTGTGGTTATTATCTACAAGAGGGTAATTTCGATAAAATAAAAAATAAAATAGCGAATAAAAATGATATAATTCATCTTACTCCAGATATGGCAAATATTTTTGATGATATCTATTATAAGCAAAAGGGGTTAGATATGACACCACATGAATATAACATATCATTTAATAGTATAAAAGATATGTTAAAAAATATAGATGAAGGACATAAGGTACCTAATATAGATAATAAGAAAAAAAAGAAAAAGAAAAATAAAAATAGAATTATTAAAGCTAGCAAAAAAAACAATAGGAAAAAGAAATAAATTTAAGTTATACAAACATTAAATTTATAATTAGTTTTTTATTATTAAGCTTAATTATTGAGTTATGATGTCGTAAATTTTGACGTAAAAAAGGCTTCACATCTATGAAGCCTTTTTTTGGTGCACCCAGAGGGATTCGAACCCCCGACGCCTGGATTCGAAGTCCAGCACTCTATCCAACTGAGCTATAGATGCAAGGATATATATATTAAGTATAGTATTTAAAAATATAAATTACTATATATTATTATTAAATATTTTTTTTACATTTAAAATCTCAACTGTGTAGGTTTCATTAGGAGATCTTACTAAAACTTTTTCTCCAATTCGTCGCTTAAATATCGCCTTTCCTAGGGGGGATTCTATACTGATTTTATTGTTTAATGGATCTGCTTCTATAGTGGTAACAATTAAAAATTCATCACAAGTATTATCTTCTAGAAATTTTATTACAACTTCTTTATTTAATCCAACTTCATCAGCTTTTGAATCATCTTTTATCAATATAGCAGTTTTAATCATTCTTTCTAAAAATCTAATTCGACTTTCATTTTTTGCTCTTTCTCTTTTGGCTACTCTATATTCAAAATTTTCGCTTAAGTCACCATGTGATTTAGCTTCTTTTAAATCATCATTTATCTCTTTCCTAATTACAACCTTTCTGTGTTCAATTTCATTTTTAAGAATATTAATAGCTTCTTCTGTTAAATAGTTATTCATTAATAGACCTCCTAAATTATCTTATATGTATATTTAAGTTAAATTAATGGATTATATTCTTAAAATTTGAAGCTATATTCATGATACAAGAAAGAATATATATTAAATTAATATTTTTATTATTAAAAATAAGTGTTTATTTATTATATTAGTTTCTTTTAGAAAATAGTATAAATTATAGGATAAAGTAAAAAAATATGATTTAGTTAGTGAATTTTTATAGTGAGTATCTATAAAACTTAATATAAAAATACTATAAATATATGTAAAACAACATACCCGAAACCACGTGTATCAATAATAGAAAAAAGAAGAAAAATGTCTAAAAATATTAGAAAAATAATAATAAATTAATTTAATGATTAATATATAATAGGTATATTTTATAAGCTATGATAGAATAGTCATTGTCCTTGAGGGAAAACAGTAAACAACTCAAATGAGTTGAAAACTTGAAAAAAAGTTTTAAAAAAACTGTTGACAGACAAGAGACAAAGTGATAACATAAAGAAGTCGCTTGAGAGCGATTAACAAATGATCTTTGAAAATTGAACAGAATATAGTTGAAGTAAACCAGCAATTCTTTTGAGAGTCTTAAAATAAAGACTCAAAGTAATTTGAGCAAATGATTAAACTTTTTAGT
>NZ_JAJKGM010000037.1:26894-32075 GCF_021412605.1 Clostridium celatum | reverse complement strand
AATTAATATATTTTAAATTATATTACATATTTGTATAAAATTAAAGACTACTGACACTTTGTCAGCAGTCTGATAAAAAAACAGCCTATTGGCTGTTTTTTTATCTTTCCCATGGTTTTGTTTTTAAATATTCAATAAATTTGTCTCTAAGACCTTCTTTCTTTAATGCAAATTCAACAGTTGCTTCTAAAAATCCAAGTTTATCCCCTACATCATATCTCTTGCCTTCAAAAATATACGCATACATAGCTTCATTTGAAATCAATGTTTGTAATGCATCTGTTAATTGAATTTCATTTCCTTTACCTGGCTTAGTATTTTCTAATATCTCAAATATCTGTGGTGTTATTATATATCTACCTAAAATTGCAACATTACTTGGTGCTTCTTCTAATGATGGCTTTTCGACTAATTCTTTAACTTTATATACCCTATCTTCAATATAGATACCATCAACTATTCCATATTTATTTACGTCATTAGCATTTACTTCTTGTACTCCTAATATAGTTGTTTGATATTCATTAAAACAATCCATAAGTTGCTTTAAACAAGGAACTTTACTATCAACAACATCATCTCCAAGCATTACTGCAAAAGGTTCATCTCCAACAAATGACTTGGCACAATATATTGCATGCCCAAGCCCCCTAGGTTCCTTTTGCCTTATATAATGAATATCTGCCATGTCTGAAATCTTTTTAATCATTTCAAACATTTCTTCTTTTCCTGCTTTTTCAAGTTCCATTTCAAGTTCTACACTTCTATCAAAATGATCCTCTATACTCTTTTTATTTCTACCTGTTATTATAAGTATTTCTTCAATTCCTGATGCTACAGCTTCTTCAATAATATATTGAATTGTTGGTTTATCAACTATTGGTAACATCTCTTTAGGCTGTGCTTTCGTTGCTGGTAAAAATCTCGTGCCAAGACCTGCTGCTGGTATAATTGCCTTTCTTACCTTCATATAATTCCTTCCTTTCCAAATTGATATAAATTTTATTATATATTTTATTATTAACCAATTACTATATATTTATCTTGTAAACATCTTTTATATTACTCTATAATAATTTGTATTTAGATATTTTGTAGTTACATCCACTTATTTTTACATTCAATATTTTATTGAAAAGTATCCTATAAAATGTTATTATTATATTCATCTTTAACAAATTACTAACTAAACACTGTTTTTTATTAACAGTTTGCTAATTTATTCTTTTTATTAACATATATTTTACGAATTAGAAAGAGGTATACATATGAAAAATAAAACTAAAGATTCAATTGTAGTTGGCTTTGCTCTATTTTCAATGTTCTTTGGTGCTGGTAATTTAATATTCCCACCTTCCCTTGGAAATAAACTTGGTGATCAATATATTTTAGGAATAATAGGATTTATTCTTACTGGTGTTGGGCTACCTTTACTTGCAATATTAGCATGTTCAAAGGAAAATGGTACTTTTGAAGGTATTACCAATAAGATTGGAACTAAATTTACCTTAATACTTACAACTGTTCTTTTCTTTGCAATAGGACCTTTACTTGCAATACCAAGAACAGCTGCAACAACATTTGAAATTACAATAACGCCATTTTTCCCAAATTGGTCTCCACTTATAGTTATGGCTGTTTACTTTTTAATTAATTTATTCTTTGTATTAAAGCGTTCTTCTATTATTGATACAATTGGTAAATTTTTAACACCTGCTTTAATAGTTATTTTAACTATAGTAATAGTTAAAGGGATTGTTTCCCCAATTGGAGAAATAGCTTCTACAGGTGCAACTTCTGTATTATCTACTTCATTACTTGAAGGATATCAAACAATGGATGCATTAGCTGCATTATTATTTGCTGGAGTTATTACTTCATCTATATTGCAAAAAGGATATAAAGGAAAAGAAATTAATTCTGTATTATTAAAATCAAGCTTTGTTGCTGTAATAGGCTTAGCCTTTGTTTATGGTGGTTTAACATTTATAGGTGCACATACAGTTAAATTAGTTGATCCTTCTATCTCAAATACTGCTCTTTTAGTATTTATTGCTGATAAAATTTTAGGTAGATTTGGTGTTGCTTTAATTGGTGCTGCTATAGGACTTGCTTGTTTAACTACTTCAATAGGTCTATTAACTGCTGGATCAACATTCTTTGAAAAGGTAACTAACGGAAAGTTATCTTACAAATTTAATGCTATAGTTATTTCTATTATGAGTTATTTAATAGCTTGCCAAGGTGTTGATAAAATTGTTTCTTTATCAGTTCCAATATTAAATGTTTTGTATCCTGTAGCTATTACTATTATATTTACTACATTATTTAATAGATGCTTAACTAATATTATTGCTGTAAGGCTTGCCGTTTATACTTCATTAGTATTTGGAGTGTTATTTGCATTCTTTGGTTCAGCATTAAGCTTTATTCCACTTTCTAGTGTTGGATTTGGATGGGTTATTCCTACAATTATTGCTTTAGCTGTAGGATACCTTTTTAAAAACAGGAATAAATAATATTCCTTAAACCAAAGCCTTTACAAAAACATCTAATAAGAAAATCTTATTAGGTGTTTTTTTACTAAAATATACTATTTATCTCGTTATGATACTAACTTTCATTTTATATTAACTTAATAATCTGTTGTATAAAAATCAATTTTCAATATAAATTTAATTTTATTATAGTATCAATTACAAAATATTGTTATTATATAAGGATTAGTATATAATCTAATTATTATATATACTGAAAGGATTGGCTTATGAATGTATTTAGTTTTTTTATAATAATTGCTATTTTATTAGTAAATTTTTTATTATATAAAAAAGATTATATAAATAAAAAGCTTTTTTATATATCTAACTTTTTTATTATTATGTATTCAATATTAGCGATAGTAATATTTTATAATAATATCTCTAATGGATTTTCTACAGGAATATTATTTGGAGATATTCAAAATAATCACTTTTGTGATGAATATAAATATAACATAGACTCTCAAATTTTATTTGATCACTTTAAGAATGGTGAATTTAATCAATGGATTAATAAACAATTGCCTGTTTTTGAATTTATCGATCCTCAAGGTCATCCTAGTTATGGAAATTATAATATTTTCGTAATAATGTTAACTTTTTTACGATTAATAGGCATTAATTCAGCTTTAAACTTTATACTTATAAAATTATTTATATATGTTCCTACATACATATACTTATATAAGCTTTTTAAGATATATTTAAATGAAAAACTTTCACTTTTATCTGTAATAATATTTAGTTTTTTACCTGGATATATATTAACTAATACTTTATTAATGCGTGACAATATAATATTATTTTTATTGATTGTTGCACTTTATTGCTTATTATCAAAGGAATATAATTTAAAAATCCTTATTCCATCATTGATTTTATTATTATTCTTTAGATCTTATTTAATATTAATACTAATTGCAATACTTGTATTTACTTTTAAAAATACGAAAAATCTTATTAGTGTATTAGATATATTTTATTTAGTCGTTATAGTTGGCACTATTTATTTCTTTACTAACTATAACTTTACTGTTGAGCAATCAAATGTATTTTTCTCATTTGCTCAAATTCAACATCTACAAGAAAATTTTATAAACTGGTATGGTGTAGGTGCTCCAATGCTAATAAAGCTTGCTTTCCAGACTTTATTGCAGTTAGTGTTTAATCCATTATTTATTAGCTTCTTATCATCAGGATTAGTTTATTTAATTTTAACATCATTAGGTAATATATCAGGAATTATAATAGCGGTATGCTTCGGAATTATGTTCGTGATAGTATGCTTAAGAAAACAAAATAGTGCTATTAGGTATTTAGTAAAATTCACATTTTACTTTACTTTATTAACTGCATTAGTATTAATGGCTAAAGACTCATATATAATTAACAGATTAGAACTTATGTGGACACCATTATTTTTAATAATAATTCTACTGCCTTTTAATAAAAAAGTATGTTAATTGTTTCAAATAAATTTTATAAATAGATCGATTTAATAAAAAAAGAACTAGCTAAATGGTAGTTCTTTTTTTATAATTTATTTGAAATAATATTTGCAAGTATTTCTGCTAATTTTTGTTGATAAGTTCTTTCACTAACTTTTTTTGCTTCATTTGCATTAGTTAAAAATCCATTTTCAACAATTACAGAAGGCATATTTGTATTTTTTGTTACATAATAATCAGGAACTCCTATAGGTTCGTATTTAGCTCCCCTATTTACAATACCTAAACTACTTGAAACCGTCTTTGTAAATTCTTCAGCTAATTCTCTACTTTTACTAATTTTATAGTCTAAGTTAGAAAGTGCTATTTCTCTTCCTATGGATAATGATTTAGAATCTTCAAATATCACACTTCTCGTTGTTGGTGATTGAATACTATACCAAACTTCAAATCCTTGAGCTGAAGCTGGTCCTGAATTATGATGTAATGATATGAAGAAATCTGCATTTAAATCATTAGCAAGCTTAACCCTATTTCTTAAGCTTTCAGATGCATTAGGACCTATTTGTCCACTTCCTTCACTTCTTGTCATAACAACAGCTATTCCTCTGCTCTCTAACTCATTCTTTAATCTAACTGCAATTTGTAAATTTAAGTTAGATTCTATATAAGTAATACCATTGTGCGTTGCCGTTGAACCTGGGTCTCCACCTGGATTTTCATGGCCTGGATCAATAACAACCAATTTTTGTGATTTACCTTTTAAATTTATATTAGTTACAAAATCTTTAACTGTTCCATCCTTTGCTGTAACAACAACTTTTATTTCAACTTTTCCTTCTGCTATATCAGAAATATTAATTGTTGATTCATATCCTGAATTATTTCCTGATGGATATCCTGGATATGCAGCATTTACATCAGGTCTTGAAGTTCCGTATGTAATTTTCCCTTTGTCAGTTCCATTTACATATACTCTTACTTCACTAATTCCAGATTCATTTATAGCCCAACCTCTAACTTTAATAGTAGATTTATAATGGTTCTCATTTGCCACTGGTTCATCAATTCTACCTAACGTAGTTGAATTTGTTATAACTGGTACATTAACTTTTATATTTCTAGTTAATTTATGAACACTTCCATCATTTCCTACAACTTCTGCAGTTATTGTCTTTGTTCCATTTGCA
>NZ_JAJKGM010000037.1:0-26797 GCF_021412605.1 Clostridium celatum | reverse complement strand
AATGCCCATCCTCTTACTGTCATAGTCTTTGAAGTAACAGCTGCTCCATCTGCTGGCTCATCTATTCTTCCTACTGTTGGCAAACTTTCCACAACGGGATCGTTAGCTCTAGCAATTTTTATTGTTCTAGATATTTCTTGAACACTTCCATTATTAGCTACTATTTCAACTAGTAAAGTTCTAGTTCCATCTTGAATAGAACTTATATCCATAGTCTTATTAAAACCTGATTGATTTCCATTAAAATACCCTGGATAAGCTGCTGAAACATCATTTCTTGTTGAAAATTCAGTTATCTTACCAATACTTACATTATCTATTGATACATTAACCTCTTTAACACCGAATGCATGCAATGCCCATCCAACTATATTTATACTATTTTCGTTTATAGTTGCATTATTAATAGGAGTTTCTAAATTACTTCTTGCTTCTAAATAATCTGACTTAGTTAAATCGCAATATAATCTAAATAACTCAACACCATATGTGCTGCTTGGAGCCCAATTACCACCTAACTCATTTACAGTTTTACACTTACCATAAACTGCTGTATTGTACCACCCTAAATGTCTAGGATCATATGTTTGATTGTCTGCAAGAGGTTGACTTGTCCAACTTGTTACATACTCAGTCTTAGGATACCCATCTGCTCCTGCATATAAAGCTAAATGATCTAAATGTGCTATGACTCCTTGTTCCCAGTTATCAAACTTCTTATGTGCATTTGGATCATCATCTTCTCCTCCTGCTGAGTTTTTTAACCCACAAGGATTATGATATGATGAATCTAATACACCACCAAATCTTCCATAACCAGTTTCCTTTGCTGCTTGTACATAAGCCACAGCCCAGTTTACTCCACCTCTTGATTGGCTATATTTTTCATATAAAGGAGCTAAACCAATAAATTCTTCAGTAGCGCCTTTACTTCTAGCCCAATCCTGGGCTTGTCCAACAGTAATATTTGTAGTAGAAATAATATTTACATTTCCGATTGCAGTAGCTTTAAAATTTTCATTACTTTCTGTCGAGGCTTGAACATTTATAGTAATTAAATTTAATAACAATACTAAACTCATTACAAACCCCAACATCTTTTTACCTTTTTTCACTTTTTCACCCCCATTCATTTACATAATGATTCTAACATATCCACTTTTATGTGTAAATAAGATTCGTTTTTATTATTTTACATATTCTTCTAATATTTATTTCAAAATACTAGTTTTTTTTTATTTTAATAAAAAATCTCCATTAGATAAGTTGCTTTAACAACATTTACCTAATGGAGCTCTACTTTAATTAATTCTATTTATACATTTCATTGTAGTAATTTAAATACTCACCTGAAGTAACATTCTTCATCCATTCTTGATTATCTAAATACCATTGTATAGTTTTCTTAATTCCAACTTCAAATGTAGTTTCAGGATACCATCCTAGCTCTTCTTTAATCTTAGTTGGGTCTATTCCGTATCTTCTATCGTGACCTTTTCTGTCTTCAACATACTTAATTAAATTTTCAGTAACTTCCTTATCAACATTTTCATTTAAGTAAGCTATTACTGTCTTAACTATTGTTATGTTAGTTCTTTCGTTGTGACCACCAACATTATATACTTCACCATCTCTACCGTTGTTTATAACCATATCGATAGCTTTAGCGTGATCTTCTACAAATAACCAATCTCTTATATTCATACCATCACCGTAAACTGGTAAATCTTTGTGATCTAAACAATTATTAATTAGTAGTGGTATTAACTTTTCTGGGAATTGGAATGGTCCATAGTTATTTGAGCATCTTGTTATATTCATTGGCATCTTATAAGTATCGTGGTAAGCCTTAACCATTAGGTCTGAACCAGCCTTACTTGATGAATATGGACTATGAGGATCAAGTGGAGTAGTTTCCATGAAGTATCCTGTTTCTCCTAATGAACCATAAACTTCATCTGTTGAAACGTGTAGGAATTTAACTCCTTCTTTCCAAGTTCCATCTTCATTTTCCCAAGCTGCTTTTGCACAGTTTAAAAGGTTAACTGTTCCCATAACGTTTGTCTTAGCAAACACTTCTGGCTCTCTTATACTTCTATCAACATGAGATTCAGCTGCAAAGTGAGCAACATAATCTATTTCATATTTTTCGAATAAAGAATTAACTAATTCATTATCACAAATATCTCCATGAACAAATATATGTCTTGGATCATCTTGTATTGATTTTAAGTTTTCTAAATTTCCTGCATAAGTTAGCTTATCTAAATTTATTATTCTTATATCCTCATATTTCTTTAACATGTATAATACAAAGTTTGAGCCTATAAACCCAGCTCCACCAGTTACTAAATAAGTTTTCATATAAAATTCTCCTTATATATAAAAATTAAACTAAAGAAGCTAAGCTTAATTTCTTAACTCCTTAATTTCTTTCTATTTTTCTACATTATCCATAAATGTTTTAAGAGCATCTTTCCAATCTCTCATTTCATCTCCAACAGTACATCTAAGCATCATATTATCAAGTGATGAATACTCAGGTCTCTTAGCGGAATTAGGATACATTGCTTTATATTCTTCTGAAGTACATGGATTTACTGTACAATTTCTTCCTGCAAGCTTCATTATTTCTGCTGCAAAATCATACCAACTACATTCACCTTTTCCTGTACAGTGATATACTCCATATTCATCAGTTTCAATAAGTTTTAATATGTGATACGCTAAATCATTAGCACTTGTTGGATTTCCAAGTTGATCATTTACTACACTTAAAGATTCTTTTTCTTTTCCAAGTCTCATCATTGTATAAACAAAGTTATGACCTACATATCCGTAAAGCCAAGCAGTTCTTACAATGTAGTACTTTGATGAAAATTCTCTTACATATTCTTCTCCTAAAAGCTTAGTTTTTCCATATACACTATATGGTGCAACTAAATCAGATTCATTTAGTGGTATTTCACCTACCCCACTAAAAACATAATCTGTTGAAACTTGAACTAATTTAGCTCCTATTTCTTCTGAAACTATAGCTAAATTTTTCGCACCTATTGCATTTATTTTTAAAGCTAAATCCTTATTTGCTTCACAACCATCAACATTAGTTGCTGCTGCACAGTTTATAACTACATCTGGATTTATTTCTTTTAAAACAGTTTTAACTTGTTCTAGTTTAGTTATATCTAATTTATCTACATCTAAAGCAAAAACCTCAGAATTTTTAATTTGTTCTGAAACACTTCCAATTTCAGCTCTACCTGTAGCTACTATTTTTTGAAGTTCATTACCTAATTGTCCATTAGATCCTGTAATTAAAATTTTCATCTTCTTACTTCCTACCCTTCGTATACAAATGGTAAATCTAATTCCTTAAATTTCTTTTGCTTCTTATCTTTTTCTGATAATAATACTTCCTCTATTCCATCTAAAGGCCATTCAACTTTTACATCTTCATCATTCCATAAAAGTCCACCGTCATGTTCTGGTGAATAGAAATCTGTACATTTATAATTAAATGTTGCAGTTTCAGATAAAACTACGAACCCATGAGCAAAACCTTCTGGTACATAGAATTGTCTTTTATTTTCTGCACTTAAGTAAACACCTTCCCATTGTCCGTATGTAGGCGAGCCTTTTCTTAAATCAACAGCAACATCCCAAACTTCACCTTCAGTACATCTTACAAGCTTACCTTGTGTATGCTTAGTTTGGAAATGTAATCCTCTTAAAACACCTTTTTTAGATCTTGATTCATTATCTTGAACGAAAGTCATAGTTAAACCTGCAGCATCAAAAGCTTTTTTATTATAACTTTCCATAAAATACCCCCTAGCATCTCCAAATACTTTAGGTTCGATTATATATAAATCTGGTATTTTAGTTTCTATAAACTTAAAATTTCCTACTTCAACCATACCTCTTACTCCTCAATAATATCAATTAAATATTTTCCATATTCAGTCTTCATTAAAGGTCCTGCTAACTCTCTTACCTGTTCTTTAGAAATCCATCCTTGTCTATATGCAATCTCTTCTAAACAAGCTATGAATGTTCCTTGAGTTGTTTGAACTGCTTCAACAAAGTTAGATGCCTTAAGCATTGATTGGTGAGTTCCTGTATCAAGCCATGCCATACCTCTACCAAGTAAATCAACTTTTAAAGTACCTTCTTCCATATATACTCTATTTAAATCTGTTATTTCAAGCTCTCCTCTTTCTGAAGGTTTTAAAGCTTTAGCCTTTTCAATTACTGAATTATCATAGAAATAAAGTCCTGGAACTGCATATTTTGATTTTGGCTTTTCAGGTTTTTCTTCTAAAGATGTTACCTTTCCATTTTCATCAAAACCAACTACTCCAAATGCTCTTGGATCTTGAACATAATATCCAAATACCATTGCTCCTTTTTCAAGCTCTGCAGCTTCTTTTAAATGTGAACTAAAGTTTTGACCATAGAATATATTATCTCCAAGTATCATTGCAACATTATCGTTACCTATAAACTCTTCACCTATAATAAATGCCTCTGCTAATCCATTTGGTGCTTCTTGAATTGCATACTCTATATTTAACCCATATTCTGAGCCATCTTTAAATAACTCTTTAAAATTAACTATATCTCTCGGTGTAGATATTATTAATATATCCTTTATCCCTGCAAGCATTAATACTGACATTGGATAATATATCATTGGCTTATCATAAATTGGCACCATTTGCTTTGACATTGCCTTTGTAACTGGATAAAGTCTTGTACCTGAACCTCCAGCTAATATTATTCCCTTCATAAAATCTTCCTCCTGTAATAAACTATAAAAGTCTTTATTTCTATATTTTAGCTAGCACTTTCATCTCCAAATAAAACAAAAAATGTTTTAAATATAAGCTTAATGTCTAACCAATAATTCATTTCATGAACATACTTTACATCTAGCTTCATCCATTCTTCAAAAGCTATATTGTTCCTACCCATAACTTGCCAATAACAAGTTATTCCCGGCTTGACCTTTAACCTTTCTAACATCCAAGGACTAAATTGCTCAACTTCCTTAGGTAAGCTTGGTCTAGGGCCTACTAAACTCATATCTCCCTTAATAACATTAATTAATTGAGGTAATTCATCAATACTAGTTTTTCTAATAAATCTTCCTACCTTCGTTATTCTCGGATCATTTTTCATCTTAAACATTGGTCCTGACATTTCATTTTTAGTTTCTAATTTTGTTTTAAGCTCTTCTGCATTTACTATCATTGACCTAAACTTATACATACTAAAAATCTTTCCATCTTTGCCAACTCTATCTTGTTTAAAAATTATAGGCCCCTTTGAATCAATTCTTATAGCAATAGCTACAATTAATAATATCGGACTTAATAAAATTAATCCTATAGCTGACAGAAAAATATCAGTAACTCTTTTAGAAAATAGATAAAATTTCACCTTTGGAGTAATATCATTATTCATTGTATTTATCATAATATCTTTCCTTTTCTACTTAATTGCTAAATTTAACTTATTTACTTAAAGCAATTAGTTTAAGTTAAATTAAAATTTATTTAAATAGTACTTTTTATAAAACTTTATCATACTTTGTAAATGTACAAATGTCATTTTATTAATTCTTTTTTTGCTCTCTTGGTTATGTAAGTGAATCATTTGTGCATTATGTAAATATACTACTCTTTTATTATCTTTTCTAACCTTGTAGCATAAATCAACATCTTCAAAGTACATAAAATACTCTTTACTAAATCCCCCTAATTTTATAAATTCATCTTTGTGCATCATCATACATGCACCCATAACCCATTCAACATCTGCTGTAGAATTATGGTCAAAATCCTTCATTAAATAAATATCGTTTATTTTTTCTCTTTTCTCTGATGATACTATTTTTGACAATGGGGTTCTGCATGCAACAAATTTATTAAAAGGTAATATTCTTCTACACGAATATTGGATAGTATAATCATCATTTAATAATTTTCCTGATATTAATCCAATTTCCTTATCACTATTAATCTTATTATACATTTTTTCTATAGCATCATCTAAAACGATTATATCTGGATTCAATAATAGAATATATTCTCCCTTTGAAGCCTCCACCCCTAAGTTATTAGCTCCGCCAAACCCTACGTTTTTATCATTTTTAATAATTTTTATATTACTAACTTTCTTAAAACCACTGCTTAATTGCTCATAACTATCATTTGGTGAGTTATTATCTATTACTATAATTTCATAATTTATATTTTTTACAGTTTCTAATACTGATTTTATACATTTTTGTGTTAATGTATAATTTTTATAATTTACTATAACAATAGATAGATTTATATTATTTATCATATTTAAACCTCAACTGCCTATTCTATGTATTTAATTACATATCTTTAAATTCCAATTTCTATAATACTATTTTGTCTAATACATTATACATTAATGATTTTAAGAAAACAATTATATTTTTCTTAATAAATCTTTAAGTTAAGCTTAATATTAGCTAATTCTCCCCTTAACTTTATCCAAAACTACCTTTATAGAATTTAATAATAGTTTATCCTTTAAAATTAATAAGCTACTGAAATATGATATTCCTCCGATGATAACCTGCATAGCTAAAACAAATACATTTGCGCCTTCAATATTTCCTATTACTTTAACTAGTATTAACATTACAATACCAGAAACCCAATATTTATAGTTTTCCTTTATCCAACTCTTATCTACTATATTTCTAGAATACCATAATTGTATAAGAGCAATACAAAATTCTGCTGTTACAGTAGCTATAACTGCACCCATAGCATAAAGCTTAGGTATTAATATAACATTTAAAATAAAATTTATTGCAGCCCCAACACAAACTGATACCGTATATTGAGAATTCTTTCCTGTTGCTAACATGTATTGTGTTCCAAATACATTCCCAAGCCCAATAATTATTACCATTATAGATGATATAATAGTTAATGGCACAACACTTTCATATTGCCTTCCAAAAAATAATGGTATAAACCTTTCACTTACTCCCATAATTCCAAAAGCCATAGGAATTGCTAAAAAACTTATTAATGAGAATGCTTTTTTTAAATATAACTTAATTTCATCATGTGCATCTTTACTATGTAAGTTAGCTATTCTAGGTAACATAACCATACCTAATGAAGTTAAGACTGTAAGTAAAACTCTTATTATTTTTTGAGATTGATCATAATATCCAACTTGTAATGTATTAGATAATTTACCTGTCATTGTTTTATCTAAAACCATATATACTTGAGTTGCCATTTGAGGTATAAAAAGTGCAAGCACTGGTCTTATATGTCTTATAGAATTAAACTTTTTTATCCCTTTAAACTTCAATATATCCTTGCCAATATAAATCCACATAATCAATTGGCCTAAAAACATAGTAAAGCTATTTATAAATATATATTTTCCTAAATCATTTTTTGTTTTTACAAATATAAATATTAATATAACTGATATTACTTTTACTAAAAAGTTTCTAATAGATGCATTTTTAAAATTTTCGATTCCAAGGAAATACCATGATACATCTAACGCTGTTCCTAAAATAAAGAATCCTTGAAGAAAGTAATATAGTCCTAAATCCTTTCTAGTTCCTAATACACATATAAATATTAGATATGCCATCATGCAACCAATAAATTGTATCGAGAAAATCTCCCAAAAATTTCTTCTTAATTTATCGCCCTTTTCTCTTACTGTTGCTATTTGTTTAGTTGCATAAGTACTAATACCTAAACTTCCTAATAAAATGAAATATTGCATATTAGCATTAGTATAACTATTTATACCTATTCCATCTGCATCTAAAACCCTCGATACATAAGGCATTGTTATTAATGGTAATATAACTGCTGTAACTTGATAAATTAAATTATATAAATAGTTCTTTTTTACACTTCCGCCCATATTACGCCTCTTCTTTAATTATCTTATTTAATATACTTTCAAACTCATTAGCAGTTTTTTCCCAACTTAATGTATCTAAATATGCTATTGATTTATCCCTCATATTTTTTAATTTATTTGGATTTTCAATATAATACTTTATCTTTTCATATAAATCATTAAAATCAAAGCTTGTTAATATAGAGCAACCTTCTGGGAAGAAATATTTAAATGTTCCCTCTTCTAATTCAATTAATGGCAGGCCTGTTGCTAACATTTCATATGGAACTAAAGATATATTAGTTAATGATGCGACCATTCCAAAATCTGAATTTTGATAAAGCTCTAGTAATTGACTTTTACTTAACTTACCTAAATTCTCTCCGCCTTCACATTTAAAATCTAACTTTTCTCCATAGTATTTTACATTTAATGTTATACCATCACTTTTTAACTTTTCTTTTAAACTTACTATCATATGTTGTAATAAGTATGGTGCTCTTTTGCCTGTGTCTTTAATATAAACAGCTATAGTAAATTCTTTTTTATTTTTATATTCTAGGTAGTTTCTAGGTATTTCATAATACTCACTAGCTTCATAAGGGAATGTTATAAAATCTATACTACTATCTACTTCGCAATTTTTTTCAATCATATATTTATTCCATTGCCCTAAACTGACCATATGTAATCCTAGTTCATATGTTTTTTGGGCTAACAAGAACATTTCTCCATACATATGGAAAAACGGCTCATAATCTTGCACAAAATACATTTTATATCCACTAGCCTTTTTAGCATAATATACTGAATCCCATGAAGTAGCTATAACTATATCATTTTTAACATCAAATATTTTACTATGATCAATTATTTCACCTTTATATTCCTTTAAGTTAATTTCAGCATTTTTCTTTTGCTCTTCTAAATCTTGTGGAACAAAAGATACATATCTTACATTATAGCCTTTTTTAACTAATGATGTTCCTAATCTTAATACTGATGTATGACCACCACTATATGCCATCATTCCTGGTAATACAAACATTATTGTCTCTATTTTATTTGGAGCAATGTTTTCTACCTTCTTAAAATCAACTGCAGATAATATAGCCGACATCGATTCCTTTTGTATTTTTTGTTTTCTTATATAATTAACTCTTCTCAAATAGTTAAGCATTCACTCACCTCATATTTTCTAAAAACATTAAATAATTTAATAAGGCTTATACTCTATGTTCTTAGCTTCTTTATTTCCATCTTTTATTCCTTTTAATACTGACTTCATAACATCAGAATTAAAGTTTTTAATCATATTCTTTATAAGTATCCTATAGTATGTATTCTTAGCTTTTTTATAGTTTTCTATAGGTTGATTTCTTTTAGTGTACATAAATAAATTCCTAGCTAGATAATATTCCTTAAATCCACTTGTTTTATTTCCTGTGGCTGAATGCATGTGATATACTATGCTATCCTTTAACAATTTAGATTTAAATCCAGCTCGTTTTAATCTTAATGATAAATCTACATCTTCATAATAAGCAAAAAACTTACTGTCAAAATAATCTCCATTTTGTAATTTTACTTTTTCTAATGCTTTCTTTGTATAAATCGCAGCTCCTGCACATGCACCTTCAATATTTATATCCCTTTTTAGAACTTCTTTAACATTTTCTCTATATCCAACTTGAGCTGGTAATAATTTTTTATCAAATGTTAAACCTGCTGCGTCACACTTTTCTCTTTCGAAATAATTAATCATAAATAACTGAAACACATCATAACCTTTATTAGTTTTTATTAAACTTATAGCATTCTTTAAACTTTCTTTCGGAACTTCAACATCATTGTTTAGTGTTAATATATATTCACAACCATCATTTATAGCTTTTTTTATTCCAATATTATTGGCTGGTGCAAATCCACTATTATAATCCATTTCTATTAAATCTATATCGAGTTCATTTTTATATCCATTAATTATATTTCTAGAATTGTCTCTAGAATCATTATCTATAATATATATTTTAAACTCTTTAAACTCTTGATTTTTTAAGCTTGTAAGACACTTATCTATTAGCTTTTCTCCATTCCAATTTGCAATTACAATTCCAAGCATTGTGTTTCTCCTCTTTATCTATTTTAATTTCCCTCTAATTCCATTCTTATAGTCCCTATATCCTTTAAATATCATTTTAACTTTATTAACCTTATCCTTTTCACCTAGAATAATTTTAACAAATTCCTTTTTAAATAATAATTTATCTCTGTTAAGGGTAAAACTATTTAGATCTTTATACTTTTCCCACGTATAAAATCTATTTCTTGTCATATAATATCTTCTTAAAGCAGAATGATTAGATGTATTAAACTTTCCAAACAGACTTTTAACACTTTGGCTTTCACCTAGGCTATGATAAAGAATTGCATCTCTAACCTTTATCATTTTTATATTATTTTTATTTAATCTCATACAGAAGTCCGTATCTACCAAATCTATAAATAAGCTATCATCAAAAAAACCTATTTTTTCAAAAACATCACTTCTTAAAAGATTTCCTGATGTTATTTCTGCATCTACATATTCATATGAATTAATTTTTGAATTTTCTTCTATACTTTGAATTCTTTCATCTACAAAATTTGGGAAAATACTCATTATATTTTCTCTTTTTTCTCTATCAAAGCTATAGTATACTTCTAACATTTTATCTATCATATTATCTTTAGCTTTGCTATCTTGGTCCATAGTCAATATCCACTTATACCCGTCTTCTATTGCCTTTTTTGCCCCTATATTAAGTGCAGTTGCAATTCCTAGATTTTCTTCATTTAGTAATAACTCAACATTCTTTTCATTATTACGCTTTAATTCATTTAAAATATTTAATTTATCATTCCTAGATCCATTATCTACTATATATATTTTATCTACTTGGTTTATTAATGAATTGAAGCATCTTTCTATCCCCTCATCAGGATTATAACTAACTATAATACATGCTATTTCTTTCATAATTACTCCTTATATACTATAAATACTATACAATTTCTCTTCTAACATATTTATTTAATGCAGATTCTAAAATATAGCACTCCATAACTAAAACAAAGAATCCTGATAAACTTGCTAAATATGGATTAGTTACACTGGATGCTAGAAATGCTAAGAATGCTAAAGTCCACCCAATAATAACTCTCTCATCAGTTTCGTCTAATTTATACTTAACTAGTAGCATTATTAACTGAATAAATTTGATAAAAAGATATCCAAATAAATATATAATTCCTATAGCTCCTGTTTTAAATAATAATTCTACATAATATAATTCAAAGTTAGTTGAACTAACTGGTGGTAGATTGTTATCACTCATATATTGTGAATACTCTTCTATATGAGCTCCAAATCCCCAACCCAATACTGGTTTTTCTACTATTCTCTTTGCTAGAAAATCTAATTGAATGACTCTTATTCTATTTGATATATTATTTGTGAAGTCTAACATAGAGTCTGCTCTATCTTTAGCACTCTCTGTACCACTAGCCACTCCCTGTGGTGGAATGTAATCAGTCTTTATAGTTAAAGGTAATACAGCTGTAAATACATACAGCAAGGCTAAAACTGCTACTATTCTTCTTAATACCAATCCTCTTTCTTTTCTTTTCCATAAATAATATCCAAATACGAATACTACTCCTACTGCTGTACCAAGCCAGAACCCTCTAGTATTTGATACAAAGATACCTATTAATAAAACTAATAATTTCAAACATTCATATAATTTATTTTTAACTTCTTTAGACATTAACTTAACCATTAATATAATAGCACCCATTTGCATAAATATCCCATTAAACAAATAAATTCTAGCATAGTTATTAGACTCAACAAGTCCAGTTATTAATCCATATTGGAAAATGTCATTTAATCTCATATATTTTAATATTATACCTTGATCCTCTGGAAGGTAAGTCCTACTATAGAAAAATAATCCTATTGTTATTATTGCCACAATTGTTGAACAGTTAACTATTAGCGCCATAGCCTTATCAATCTTTTTAAAATTACCTTTAAAGTAATTAGCTAATAATATTAGGTATATTATACCTAAAAATGAGTTTGCATCTGAAAAGATATCTCTGATGTTGTTTCCATTAATAAATCCTACAATACTTCCATAACCTACATATGTTATTACTACAATAATTGGAATAATATACGCTTTACTAATTCTAACTTTATTTATATACATCATTACAACTGTTGCTAAAATTCCTAATACAAATAATACTTTTCTCACTGGAAATCCAAATAAATTTCCTAATCCACCTAAAACTAATTCTACAAAAATTAATACAACTAGAAAATTGTATATTTTATTTAATACTTTAGTATTCATATACCTTTACACTCCATCACACTATTATTTTGCTATCACAATATTATTATTAGTAATTGCTTATAAATTTATATAATTATCTATTGAAAGCTCCTCTTATACCTTTTTTATAATCTTTAATTCCTGTAATTGTCATTTTAATTTTTTCTACTTTATTATTTTCAAATAATATAACCTTAGCTAATTCTGATATAAATCTCTTTTTATCTTTAGCTATCCATTCTGGAAAATCATCTTTATATTTATTCCAAATAAAAAATCTATTTCTAGCCATATAATATCTTCTTAAGGCATTATGATTAGTAGGTGTAACTTTCATACCTAAAATATTCCTTTGTACAGACTCTCCTAAATTATGAATTAGTATAGCTGATTCAACTTGTATTATTTTATATCCTTGTTTATTTATATTTAAACAATAATCATGATCTACTAAGTCTATAAAAAGATCTTCATCATAAATATTGTTCTTATAATAACTAGCTTTTGTAAGTGCCCCTGATGTTATTTCAGTTAAAACATATTTCCACGCATTATTCTTGCTTACTAACTCTTTATTATATTTTTTTTCTTCAATATGTATTGGAGTAATCATTACGATTTTGTCCTTTTCCTTGTCATCTATAGCGCTATATGTTTTTAGCATATTAGATACCATATCTTTTTCTACTATACTATCATGATCCAAGGTTAAAATCCATTCATATCCATCCCTTACACCTTGTTCAATTCCTCTATTTAAGGCATAAGCAATTCCCTTATTTTCATTTAATTCAGTTAATATTATTGTATCTTTTAATGACTTAAGAATTTTTAAAGTATTGCTATTAGAACCATTATCTACAACTACAATTTTATCTACATAATTTTTTAGAACTTCTATCTTATCAACGAATTCTATTCCCACATTGTAAGTTACTATTACTGCCATTGTATTTTTCATAGTACACCCCCAAATTATAAGTCAAATAATTTATAAATTTCTTCATCATTTAACTTAGTATTTTTCATTATAACTTTTCTTTTCTCTAAAGCTTTAGGTTTCATTTCTTTTACCTGTTTTAAATACTTAAAGCACTTAAAGTCAAATAATAAAAAGAATGTCATGTACTTGATAAAATCTACATATATTCCAAGCTTATCTTTTTTGTACGAACCCTTACTTTCGTTTTTAATTAACATTAAATAATGATTTCTAAATGAGATTCCCTTTAAAAATTCCGATTGCTTTCTTCTTGCTTTTATAGTATTTATTATACCTTTACTACTATTCATACCTCTACCATGATAGGCCACTGCATCATGTATATAGTAGCATTTAAATCCATACAGATTTAATCTCCAGCTTATATCTACATCCTCTTTATACGCAAAAAAATCCGAATCAAAATATTCATTATTAACTTTTACTTCTTCTAATGATTCTCTTTTAAATACTGCTGCTGCACCACAAACCCCGAACACTCTTCTATTTTTTTCATATTGTCCCACATCAGCATCATTTTGTCCTATTTCTCTTCCTTGTCTCTTATGATTCAACTCCATTCCAGCTGAATCTATTACATTTATAATTTCATCTTTATCAAAATCATATTTTAATAATTTCCCTATTACCGCTGCATTCTTTTTATCTTCTTCTAACTTTTTTATACACTTAGATAAATAATCTCGCTCAAATACTACATCTGGATTTGCAATCATAACAAAATCACCATTTGAATTTTCTATTCCAGTATTGGCTCCACCTGCATATCCTATATTAGCATTTTGAATTAATTTAACTTTATCTATAAAATGCTCCTTAATTATTTCTACTGATCTATCTGTCGAATCGTTATCTATTATTATTATTTCAGTATTATCATAATCTTGTTCTAATAAAGAATTTATACATTTATATAAATACTTTTCTCCATTCCAATTAACAATTACTGCTGAAATTAGCTTTTTCATAGTGATTCTAATCTCCTTTTACTTCTATTAAATTTTATTATTTATATTACTTATTGAAAGTTCTTTAAATAAAAATCAATACAATATGAATATAAAACTTTTAACATAGAGACTTGTTTTCTAAATAACGAATTTAGGGGCTGTCTTAACACCCCCTTATTTTTACTCTACTTCACAATACTGTCTTAGATTATATCACAAAAGTTTTTAAATATCATTGTTCTTAATATAATTTTAATTTTTATACAATATATTACTATTGTTAATAATTATATATAAAGTAACAGTTAATTATCATTGCCAATGAAAACATCAAAGTCCAACATACATATAAATTTCTATATGTATTTATCCATATATCACTATTCTTTATTTTTAAAATATTATTTTGTAATACCATGTATATACCTATAATAAATGGATAGAAGTACCTTCCTTGTATTCCATCAAATATTACTATTTCACTTAAAGGCTTATTAGCCCATTGGAATGCTACAGCACATAGTAGTAAATACATTCCAACTGTCATTAACAGATATAATATTCTGTCAAATACCCCTAATAAATATTTCTTTTCATCTCCTAATACTGCAAATAACAATAATACATTAAGCATCAAGACTGAAAATTCTTTAGTAGGTTGAACCTTAAACCATCCTAAAAATGCAGTAAATGATTTGCTATAAAACTCTTCAGCATTTTCTAATGTTTCTGAAACTTTTTCTATGAATAAATTAGGCTGTGTAACTATTTCATTCACCCAATTTACTTTATCAGATTCTTTACTACTATCATTGGACTGCGTAGTTGTTATTTGTTGATTTTGAGTCTTCGGCTTAGATAATGTTTGCCAGCCAAACATCACTGCAAAATTAACAAGTAATATTAAAATCAATGCTATAAACTTTCCGAAAACTCCAAATTTAATTTTTTTATTTGGAATAAGAATTAATGTTCCTGCAATTAATATATATGGTAACTTTATAGAACCTATCAATACCGTTAATCCTATTACCTTTAATAAGTCCTTATAATCAACCTCTTCTTTTTCAAATTTCAAATGTAATATATAGGCTATGACTAAAAAACTAGCCGAATTAAGAAGTGCATCTGGAGAATATGATGCTGCTTGTTGTACTCCTACCGGAAGAAACATTATTAAAAATAACAAATCCTTTCTTATAGGCATATACTTTAAAGCCAAGTATCCAAGTAGTATCCAAACAGCTAAATTTGTAAGTCGTCCTAAAACTAAAACAAAATAAGTTGGAAGATTTAATAAATCCCCAATAAATGTCCCTATTGATTGTGGTACATATGCAATAAAATTATATGCTCCTGTAGAGCTTGCATTATATTTTATTAACCTATCTTTTTCTAATGGCGTATTTGCGATATCTAAATATTTACTAATACCATCCCTATCAACACTATTCCATATATTTTGATCATACTTATATAATCCAAAAGGTAACATCATATGATCTTCATGTGCCTTATAAAAAATCCTACCTTTTGCCAAGTCATAGGATCTGTTAATATGTACAATTTCATCTGGAACTAAAAATGGCGGATTAATAACAGCAAATGCTGTTCCCCATATTAAAGCAATAACAACAAACTGCTTAGCTATATTCCCCCTATTAAATTTAATTAATATTATCATTGTTAATACTATTAAAGCTATTCCACATAACACAAATAAAGTAAAACCTTTACTGTTAAAGGAATGTAACTCTTCAAAGTAGTCAAATGTATATTTAAGCATATAATATCCTAATATTGCATATCCAATCAAAAACAATACTTTTTTATAATGCTTTTTTATAAATTCCATGATGTCCCCTCCATTTTTAAATTAAACATTGAATATTATAAATAAAAAGCTATATCAAAACTTATTGCAAGCTTTATCCCTTAAAACATTTGCTAAGAATTCTAAAACTTAATTATGATATAGCGTATTAATTATATTATTCATTGTTTATTAGTTTTAATTTCTCTATTTCATCCTCTAACTCTTTAAATCTTCTTTTTAAAACTATAGACTCTTGTGCTAATTCTTTATTCTGCTCTCTAAGATTACTAATTTGACATGTCAATTTAAATAATAAATAAAATATAAATAATATAGCAATTAAAAATAATAATGACGGTGGATATTTTATATTTACTATTTTAGATATTATAATTATTATCTTAGGGTTAATGGCTAATACTAACATTCCTATTGCAGATATAACCCAATAAAAGCTTTCTCTTTCAAAAGATCTCTGCTTCTTTACTACGTTAATTACAGCTAATAAAAATATAATTCCAGCTATTGCAAAAAATACCGTTTCAGATAACATCTATTTATTCCTCCTTCTAGCCTTAAGTAAATCCTTATACTTTATTAATACTAATGCAATACTATACATCATTCTTAACATATATATAAAAGGCCCCCATATGCCAGCATGCATGCTTTCCCCATAAACTCTTTCCTTCATTTGCACTGGTATTTCTTTAATCTTATATCCATTTAATATCATTTCTATTATTAAATTAGCATCTGGATAATCAGGATAATGAGCCATTTTGGAATATCTCGTATATACTCTTTTAGATAAAATCTGAAGCCCTGATGTAGGATCTGTTATCTTTTGCTTAGTTGCAAATTGTATTATCTTTTGAAAAACTATAGTCCCTATTTTTCTAAAGAACGCATGATTATACTCTGTTTCTTCAACAAATCTTGAACCAATAGCAATATCTAAATCACTATCTTTGATAATTTCATACATTTTTACTAACTCTTTACCTACATGTTGTCCGTCTCCATCAAACTGTGCTGCATACTTATAATCTTTTAATACAGCATATTTAAATCCAGTTTGAACAACTCCTGCATATCTTAAGTTAAAAGGGGTAGTAACAAAATCTACATTATGTTCTTTTAGCACCTTAGCTGTATTATCACTTGAATTATCATTTATTACTAATACATCTGCAAAAGGCAACTCCTTTTTTAAATCATTTACTACAGCAATTATGTTCTTCTCTTCATTGTAAGCTGGAACAATCACTAATAATTCTTTATTCATTTTTACTCTCCTCTTTAATCAACTATATTCTAAAACATTCCTCTTACATAACAAATTACTTTTTTTCTATAATATTTACTAATACTTACTGATTTAATTAAACTAATTGGGTTTAGGCTCTCTACACCTTTTGAAAATAATTTACTTGATTCTAGGTATTTATCTATTTCTTCAGTAGATAAATCACATAATTTATAATATATCTCTTTGGATAACCTTTTAAAATCTAGTATATAATTATTTTTATAAGCTTCTACTAACTGCTTAGATGTGATAAATTGTTTTAATCCATTTTTATTAGATATACTACTTTCTCTCATTCTATACTGTATTAAAACTTCATTTATATTCCCTAACTTAAAGCCCTTATATACAGCTCTTAAAATAAAATCATAATCCTCTGCATAGTTTACATCACGATATCCATCAAGACTTTTAAATACCTCTGTTTTTCCAAACCACGTTGGATGTGGCATACAGTTATTATATAAAATCTTTTTTTTGAACTTTTCATTTTCTTTAGGGAATTTATTTAAAGTTGTTATAACCTTCTCATCTTCCCCTATACAAGTAACACCAGATCCAATTAAATCTAAACCATTTTCAACTAAATATTTTAATTGCTTTTCTAATCTTAGACTATCTGCAATATCATCTGAATCCATTCTTGCTATATATTTTCCACTAGTAACTTTTATAGCCTTATTTAATGATGCTGTTAAGCCTATATTAATTTCATTGTATATAAGCTTTATTCTATTATCTCTCTTCTTATATTCATCTAATAAAATTATTAGCCCCTTATTTTGTGGATTATCACAAACTATTATAAATTCAATATTTTTATAAGTTTGATTTAAAATAGACTCAATAGCTTTTCTTATCCAATCAAGTGGTTCATTATAAGTACTCATTATTACAGACACAAAATTATTATTCATCATTTCTCCTCTTTAGCAACATTTATATGGATTTAAGAATATCATTTATTATTTTTACTTGTCTAGATATAATAAACTTCTCTTTTAATATACTTTTTGCTTTAACTTGTTTGCTTATAATTTCATCGTCTTTCTTTAACCCTTTTAATAATGCTGTCAAATCTTCAACTAATCTATCCTTTTTCACTATATATCCATTATCATTATTTATAATCTCAGGAATTCCTCCAACATCGCTACCAATAAGAGCACAATTATAATTCATAGCTTCAATTAAAACAGTAGGAAGTGAATCCCACTTGGTTGATGCCTGTATAATAATGTCCATTTCTTTATAGTACTTATCTACCTCTTTTGTGAAACCTATAAGCTTTATATTCTTATTTTCTTCACATTTTCTTTTTATTTCTTCTTCTACGATTAAAGCTTCTTTATTAGTTGCACCACCTATTATGTATAACTCCATATCATTTCTACTGGCATTATTAAAAGCTTCTATAGTTTCTAAATGACCTTTTCCTCTATCCATTCTAGATACTACTGCTAATTTTATTTTATTAGGACTTTTATTCTCTAAGTATGATATATCGTCACTTTCTATCCCATTATAAACAACAACAACTTTTTCATTATCTTTTATACAATAATTATCTCTAATTCCGTTAGAAACAACAATTACCTTTTTTATATTTTTTAATATACCCTTAAGAAACTTTTTTCTAATTTCAGAAGGTGGCCTATTATGCTCATGCCATACAAATTTAATATTTTTATATTTCTTTGATAGTATTCCACATGCAACACAGCTTAAAAATCCATTAGCATACACCTTGTCATACTTCTTATTTTTTAACATTCTATCTGTGGTTTTTATGATTTTAAATAATAAAACAATAATTTCTAGGCTTTTGAATTTTTTAAAATCAACAATATAATTTATATTATATCCTTTTCCCTGTATTTCGTCATAAATAGGCCCATTAGTGGCAAATAGAATATCTATATTAAATCCATTAAACGCACCATAATTTAATATATTTCTAAAAACACTTTGTACTCCACCGAAGTTTCCTGAATCATTAAGTAATAATAACTTCTCCATCTTCTCACTACTTTCCTTTAATATTGTAGATATCTGCTATTTTTTTATCTACAGATATTGATTGCGAATGAGTATGTCTTTTATCTTCTGGTGGTAATTCCATGTAATTAGGTCCGTATTGATATTTTAATATTGCGTCTGGATTATTAGGAGCCCATACTTTTACATCTTCAAAGGGAATTTGTTTTAATGTATATATATCTTCTACTCTACAAATAAAATCACTTGATTGTGAAACATCAAAACCAGCATATGCTCCATTTTCAACTGAATATCTCTTTTTAAATCTATCAATTACATTTATAGGTACAACTATCTTTGATGCAACTCTAAATACTTGTAATCCTGTTCTAAATAAGCTCGGCTTTAGGTTATTTATTACAACCTTTTTTCTTGCATTTTCAAATAATCTAACATACTTTCTATGTTTTCTAGAAGTTTCTTCATTAAAGAATTCTAAAGTAAATACATCAACAAAAACTTCTGATTTAGCTTGCACGCTCTTTAACTCATCATTTAATTCACATAAGGTATCTTTCATAATTACCTTTGATAACTCTAATGGGTAATTAGGGTCTATACTTTTATCTAATATACCAAATCTATTGTTATTATCATTTTTAATAGCTTCTATAAGTTTAAGATGATCTTTTTTTGTCATTATTATATCTATATCATCATCCCAAGGAATAAATCCTTTGTGCCTAACAGCCCCTAATAAAGTACCTGCAACTACAAAGTATTGCAAATTATTTTTTTCGCATATTTCTTCTATATACTTTAATATTTCTATCATTAACCTCTTGCCTTCTGATAGACTGCACTTAACATACATACTAATTTTCCTCCAATGTACTAACGCATCTTTTTTCTTATTAAACTTAATAATAATAACCGTAATTCCTTATCAATAATTAAAATTATTGCAAAATAAACTATTGCATTTATCGTGCCTTCAATAAATACCGACATATATGATGGATTTAAAACTTTACTTATAAATAAACTAACTATTAATCCTATTATTCCTGCAAATAAGTATTTAAATGTTCCTTTAAACATAAATCTTAAATCTAGTTCTTTTCTTACTACAAATATTCTAATAAACATTACTACAAACTCTGTAATAACTATAGCAAACACTCCACCTAAGGCTCCAAGTGACGGTACTAATATTATGTTTATTATTGGATTTATTACCGCAGCTAAAACTAATGGTATTGTATATTCTTTAGTCCTTCCTGTTGGGAGTGAAAATTGTGTAGCGAATACTCCACCTACAGATATAAATATCACTATTACACTACTTATTATCATATATGGAATAATTACTTTGAAATTATCACCAAAGAATACTGGTACAAAATCTTTAGATATTACAATTAAAGATGTTGTTATAAATATAGATAAAATTAAAGAAAACTTTAATGATTTACTTAAATAATCATTTACTTTTCCTTTGTCATCATTAGCATACATATTAGCTATTCTTGGCATCATAACAAAGCTTAATGATGTTACAACTACCAAGGATAACCTTGCTATTTTTTGAGAATTGCTATAATATCCAACTTGTAGTGTATTAGACAAACCTCCTATAACAGCTCTATCTAATGTAGTGTAAATTTGAGTTGCTATTTGTGGTATAAATAATAAAAACGACTCTCTTATATGACATTTTACATTTATAGCTTTAAAGTTAATCTTATTAACATACTTTTTTAAGAAAATCCAAAAGCTTAAATTACCTATAAACGCACTTCCTGAATTTATTAATATGTATAGCCATACATCATTAGGACCTTTTACTAATATAAATATTAGTATTAATCCAATAATTTTTACTAATATATTTCTAGTTATAGTCTTTCCAAAGTCCTCCATTCCAACATATAGCCATGATATATCTAAAAGTGATGCTAACAATAACGGAAACTGCATAATAAACATAATTCTTAAATCTGATGTATTTCCAACAACAAATAAAAATATATATGATATTAAACAAATAATAGATACACTTAATTGTATTAACCATATGCTCCAAAACTCATTAGACATTTTTTCTTTAGAGTCTCTCACATAAGCTATTCTCTTACTTCCATAATTAGTCATACCAAATAAACATATTATAGTAAATACGAATGCATAAGAATAAGTATAATCATATATTCCTGTTCCATTTGGTCCTAAAACTCTAGCAATATACGGTATAGTTATAAAAGGTACTATAATATTTATAAGTTGATACATCATATTATAAATATAATTTCCTATGATTTTATTTTTTCTCATAACTACTACCTTTCCTTTAAAGCTTCTAATATTTTTTCATTCACTCTATTACAAGAGTTACCATCTTTATGCCTATGAACTATATTTCTAATATCTCTTCTAGCCTCTACATACTTATCATTATTTTTTGCTATATCTTCTATGCCTTTTTTAAATTCATCATATGATTTAACTTTTTCTCCTGGCATCCAATAGTCTACAGGCTCCAATAAAAATCCTCTATTTTCTTCATATTCACTTATATCATTATTAAAAAATATTATTGGTTTATCTAATAATAAATAATCAAAATACACACTAGAATAATCAGTGATTAATCCATCTGAATATCTTAATATCTCATATATATCAATATTATTCTCATCTAAATAAGATTTAGTTATAAGATTTATATTACTTAAATTTTTTATACTATCTATATATAGACTTTCTTCAGCAGGGTGTAATTTTATTATTATATTAATATTATTTTCTTGTAAAAATTCATTTACTTCTTCTATATCAACATTATCTATGCCTAAAACATTTAATTTTCTATCAATCGAACTTTCAACTCTTCCTAATGCCGTTCTATAAGTTGGCATAAAAACTAACTTCTTATTACCATTTTTAATATTTAAATAACTAAATATTTCTTCCACCTTTTTATTACTCTTAAAGAAGTAATCATTTCTAGGAAATCCTGTTATTTCATACTTTTTATTAGATCCTATACATGCATTCAATAATGTTGTATACATTTCTGATGATGAAATATATATATCAGCCTCAGCTGGTGATTTACCTGTAGATAGCAAGCCCAACTTTTTCAAAGGCACTCCATGCCATGTTTCTATGTATGTTTGGGATTTTTTAAGATTTGAACACCCATGGCTAGTAACAATAACCTTAGCCGTAGATACTAATGTTATATACTTAAATAGATTACTTATATATTGTTGTCTAGTAAAATATATACTATCATATTCCTCATGTGCTTCTTTAAAAGATTCATAAAGTATCTTTATGTTTGAACCTGAGTTTGGAGTTCCATCCCAAAATATAACTCTATTATTTTTTACAGGTATTAATCTAGAGTATATTTTTTTAAAAAATTCAATTAAATTATTCATTTTCTATCTCCTTTAGCCTTACTTAGAAGAATATATGTTACATAACTCATCTACTACAACATCTATATCATAAGAACTCAAACTATTCTTTATATCCTTTAAATCTTTATTATTAATTAATTCATCATACCATTTATTCATATCATCATTTAAACTTAAAAATCTAACATTTCCTGTTAAATCAACTGCTTTAGGTACATTATCGGAAACAACACATTTAAGTCCACTTGCTTCAGCTTCTATTACAGCTATACCTAGTCCTTCATATAATGATGGAAATACAAATACATCAAAAGCCTTCAACACTATATCTATATCCTGACGCATTCCTAAAAAAATAACATTATTGCTTAAGCCTAATTTTCCAACTTTTTCCTTCATCACTTCCAATAGTTCCCCATTTCCTACCAAAACTAAAGATGTGTTTGAATTACGCTCATTAATATATTTAAATAAATAAATCATAAAATTATGATTTTTCTCACTTCTAAATCTTCCTACATTTCCTATTATGTATGAATCTCTAGGTAAGCCTAATTTTTCTCTACACTCTTCTTTAGAGTAACTATTTTTAATAAATCTATTAATTTCTATTCCATTATTAACTATACTAACTTTAGGGTTTTTAATATCCTTGAATAAAGCCTCTGCTGCTTCATCACTACAAGCCAACAAATTAGTTGAAAATATTTTTATTAATTTAGTCATAATTTTTCTATATACTTTAACTGGCATACTTCCTGTATTATCACTTACAGTTGTATGACTATGTGAAATTATAACCTTAATTCCTGCAAGCTTTGCTATAACAGAGTTAATTCCTGAGAAGTGATGGGCATGACTATGTATTACATCAAACTTTTCTTTTTTGCATATACTATAAAAGTCTTTTAAATATTTTATTATATTTTTACCTGGAGATGTTATACGAAATATTCTTCCCCCTAATGATTTTATTTCTTTATCAAATTCTCCCTCTTCATCACTGTAAACTATAAAATCAAAATTATATTTACTTCTATCAATATTTCTATATACATTCATTATAAATGTTTCTGCGCCACCAACATCCATTTTAGTTAATACGTGAGCAATCCTCTTTTTACTATCCATAATACTTTATAGTCTCCTTAATGTAATAGTACTTACATATCACTTAACTACTATTTAGTTGATAATTCCTCTTTAATTTGAGTTGTAGATATTCCCTCTGTTCTTGGCAGATAAACCACTTGACAATATTCATTTAAAAAGTCAAACTTACCCTTCCAATCATCCCCAATAACAAATACATCTATATTATTTTCTCTAACATCTTCAACTTTTTGTTCCCAATTATTTTCTGGAATTATTTCATCTACATACTTTATAGCTTCTAATATCATTTTTCTTTCATTATATGAAAAATGAGCTTTTTTCCCCTTTATTGCATTAAATTCGTCAGTTGATAATGCTACAACTAAATAATCCCCCAATTCTTTAGCTCTTTTTAATAAACTAATATGTCCATAATGCAATAAATCAAATGTTCCATATGTTATAACTTTTTTCATAATCAATATCCTCTGTTCTTTCCTAAGTAGTTTTGCATAAAATATATTTATTTCTATATTTATAAAAATAATATTTATAATCTTTTCTTATTAAATGTTATTAACTTTAATAATATGTCAATTAATAAGTCTCAAATTTATCATATATTTTCTAATTATCTATTAATATATTATACACTCTTATTGAAATTTCTCAAATATTACTTTTAAATTGATATATTTACAAGCAAAAAAGTGATAAGTTATAAGCAGTACATACTTATAACTTATCACTTTATATATATATTTCTATTAATTATATCCCTTTGGATTGTTACTTTGCCATCTCCATGCATCTTCACACATCTCTTTGATGCCTCTTTCTGCAACCCATCCTAATTCTTCATTTGCTTTTTTAGGATCAGCATAGCAAGTTGCTATATCACCTGGTCTTCTATCTACTATTTCATAAGGAATTTCTCTTCCTGATGCTTCACTAAATGCTTTAACAACATCTAATACAGAGTATCCATTACCAGTTCCTAAGTTGTAAGTAACTAACCCTGGGTTAGTGTTTAATTTTTCTAATGCTTTAACATGTCCATTTGCTAAATCAACAACATGAATATAATCTCTTACTCCTGTTCCATCATGTGTTGGATAGTCATTTCCAAATACTCTTAATTGTTTTAACTCTCCAATAGCAACCTTTGTTATATAAGGCATTAAGTTATTTGGAATTCCATTTGGATCTTCTCCAATTGTTCCACTCTTATGTGCTCCAACTGGATTAAAGTATCTAAGAATTGCTATATTAAATTGAGGTTCTGCTTTTGCAATATCCCTTAACATATCTTCAATCATAAGTTTAGTGCTTCCATATGGATTAGTTGTTGAAAGTGGAGAATCTTCTGTTATTGGAACAACCTTTGCATCTCCATAAACTGTTGCAGATGAACTAAATACGAAATTTCTACATCCATATTTCTTCATAGCCTTTAATACAACTAATGCACTTGTAATATTGTTATAGTAGTATTCTAGTGGTTTTTCTACTGATTCACCAACAGCTTTAAATGCTGCAAAATGAATAACTGAATCTATTTTATTTTCTTCAAATATTTTTTCTGTTTTTTCTACATCTGTTAAATCTACATTATAGAACTTAACATCTTTACCTGTTATATTTTTTATTCTATCTTTAACAAGCTCCTTACTATTACTTAAATCATCTGCAATAACAACTTCAAACCCCGCATTTAAAAGTTCAACAGTTGTATGGCTACCTATGTAACCCATTCCACCTGAAACTAAAACTGCCATAATTAATTCCTCCCACCATTATAAATATATCTCTCACTTACAATTATATAACATATAAATTTATAATTAAATAACTTTTTTAATTAATTTAATAAAGTTATTTTGATGCTATATATTTTTTTCTAAAAAGATTTTTTAATTTATTTTTGATATAAACCCTAAAATAATAGATAAAAGTGTACATCCTACAAGAATTATAAAAACTCCACCTTGTATCTTCCTATTTAATAGAACATTGATATCATTTTCTGTGAAAGTTGCTATATCTTCATCCTCTTCTTTACTATCTATTAATAAATTACTATTATTGAAAATTTCATTTAACAAATCATCTGCTTCTTTTAAAATATCGTCCCTGTCTTCATTATGTATATAACTTGAAGCTATATTTTCTTCATTTTCAATACATTTATTATCATCTGATATTATATTTTTCTTAGCAAAATTTAATAAATCATTATACTCATCTTCATTCATAGATAGTTCCTTGAAATTATCGTAATATTCATTTGCATCCTTCTCATTAACCTTAAAAATAATTTCATTTGTAGATTTATTTTTAATCTCTATTTCTTTATTGATTATGTTTATTCCTATATCTAAATTTAAATTTTCTGCAATTTCATTAATATCATTATAAGCATTCACTAATTCTGAAATACTTATTCCATCTTTACTTTTTTCACTGAAATCATTATATACAGCTACACTATCGGAAATAATGTTATTTAAATCTGATTCTGTTATTTTTAACTCATCTATATAGTTAAGAATTTTTTCTGAGTATTCCTCTGAAATACATAGTTCTCTTAAGCTATTATTTATATAGCTTAATTCTTCCGTAAAAGCTTTAACTGTTAATAAATTCATAAAAATGACACCAAATAAAAATATTCTTATTACCTTTCTCATTCTACTTACCCCTTGTTAATTTATAATCATCTTAGAGTATTGCCTAAAAATATAAAAAATAGTATAGGTTATATTAATATTTATATTTTATAAAAATAAAACCTTAGTACTAAAATAGTACTAAGATTTTATTTTACAGTTTGTTGAAAAACCCCCTGTTTAAAAACAGAGGGTTTTTCTATTATTAGTTGTGGATAAAATTTAATATT
>NZ_JAJKGM010000036.1:0-34954 GCF_021412605.1 Clostridium celatum | reverse complement strand
GGACACATCCTTTCTTAACTAAATATTATTTTACTTAGTTCGATTTAATGTGTCCACTACTTTATACTAACACCATTATAAGTATAGTACATAGTTTTAATAAGTTGTTAAACGATTAAAAGAAAGTAGTATTTATTAAAGAAATTACTTTTTACTTTGAATTAATAAATATTAGAATTAACATCTTAAATTAAGATATTATTATTAAACAATATATTTTTAATATTGAACGAAAATATATAAATATAGCAATGGAAGGGCGCTTTATGAGGAAAAAATTATCTAGAGAGGAAATAGAGTCAATATTAGATTTAATTCCTTTACAAATAGCTTATAGAGATTTAGAAGGAAAGCATATTTATTTTAATAAAAGTTATGCAAGTCAACTTGGAATAAATAAAAAAGAAGAACTTTATGGTAAGAAATATGAAGAGATTAATGAACTAATATATAATGTTAATCAAATAAAAAAAACAGATGAAGAAGTATTAAAAAGAAAAACAAATATTGAATATAAGGAAGTTATCTATATAAATAATAAAAAATATATATATGAAATTAACAAAATTGCCATATTAGATAAAAATAATGCTAAAGGAATATTAAGTATAATGAAGACAATTTCATATGATGAAGAACTAGATAAATTAAAAGAAGGCTTTTTCTCTAATTTAACACATGAATTTAGAACGCCTATAAATATAATTATAACAACTATACAACTTTTAGAAAATCAATTAAAAGTTTTTAATATAAGTGATTATAAAAACTTATTATTGAAAAGTATTGAAAGAATAAGAATAAATTCATTAAGAATACTAAGGTTATCAAATAATTTTATAGACTTAACTAATATATATAATGATAATGTTAATTTAAATTTACATAATTATGATATTGTAAGCACAGTGGAAGATATATGTTTGGATATAAATAATTATGGAAAATTTAAAAACTTAAAAATAATATTTGATACTGAAATAGAAGAGAAAATCGTATCATTTGACAAGGTAAAATTAGAAAGAATAGTGATAAATTTAATTTCTAATTCAATAAAATTTAATGATGGAAATAGAATTATAAATGTTAGCATATATTTGAAAAATAATAAAGTAAATATATCTGTTAAAGATAATGGATATGGAATATCAGAAAAAAAACTACAAACAATTTTTTCTGAATTTTCTAATTCAGAAAAAAGGTTAAATAAAGTAAGCGAAGGTTGTGGAGTTGGATTAGCTATTGTAAAGAACTTAGTTGAAGCACATAAAGGGGAGATTAAGGTTAAAAGTGAATTAGGAAAAGGTAGTGAATTTATAATTAAAATACCAGATGTATTTATTAAGGATTTAGAAAATGATAGTTGGCTTAATAAAGTATATAATAATAGAGAAGAAAGAATTAATATGGAACTTTCAGATATATATGAATAAAAATAACAATTAAAATAGAAAAATAAGAAAAAGAATTATGCAATATATTGAGAAAATAGCCGTACCTATTAATAAAATAATGGGATAGGGCTATTTTTATTAATAAAAATAGCGTAGTATAAGTAAAAGAATGTATCAATAAATTATAATCAAGCCTATGGTGAATAATTGTTTATTATTTTGGATAGCGTTTAAATATAGGGATTTATATTTAAATATTCTTTTTAATGATAGTACTAGTAAAACAGAGGTATGTAATTTATTTAGTTAATAATAAATAGATGTATTCATGAGAATAGATTATTATATAAAAGGGTTTTGGTAAAATATCAGATAAAAAAGAAATAAAAATTTAAAATTAAATGTTGGTGTACTCATTTGGTTTTGTTCCTAATATAAATTTTAGGAGGTAGAAAAATGAAATATAAATTGATTAAATTATTATGTTTTTTCTTTTTATTTTTTATGGTTAATACTTTTGCTGTTAATGCTGAAACAGAAGAAGTCATTGTTGGATTTTATGAAGAGTATCCGTATTATTATTTAGATAATAAAGGAAATCCACAAGGGTATTATTATGATATTATGAAGGTTATTGCAGAAGAATTAAATATAGACTTTAGATATGAGAATGTAACATTTAATAACTATTATGAAAAATTAATAAACAAAGAAATTGATTTGCTATTTGGGGTTATAAAAACGGAAGAGTTTGAAAAAAAATTTGAATACAGCACATATATTATTGGTAATAAAGTAAATTATATATTCACAAATAGAAATATAGAATTTGGTGATTTAAGTAGCTTAAATGGATTAATTTTTGGGTATAATCCTAATTTATATAATTATAAATATTTTTATGATCAATTAATTAATAATGGAATAAACTTTGAAGTGAAATTGGCTGAATCAAATAACCAGTTAAAAGAATGGTTAAAATCAGGGGAAATTGATTTTACTGTTGCTAGTGGACATGACAAATTTTTTAGAAGATTTAAAGATGTGTATATGTATGCTTTGGGGGGAAGCTACATAGTAGCAAATAAAGATAATGCAGATTTAATTAATAAAATAGATAATATACTTATTAATATAAATTCGAAAAATAGTAAAAAAATATATAATTTATATAATCATTATTTTAATCATGCATATAATGAAGCTAGATATGAAACTTACTTTTTAATATTTAGTATTGTAATAACAATAAGTATTTTTTCATTTAGAAAAGGTAAAAAAATATTAAATCAAAGGAAGATTTCAATAAAATACATGAATTATTTATCCAATGATAAATTTAAATTATTTTACCAACCTATTATTGATGTAAGAAATAATAATGCTATAGGATATGAGGCATTATTGAGATTAGATAATGGTGAGAAAATTTTAACTCCATACTATTTTTTAAATGAAATTGAGAAGTTAGATATTATGTATAATATTACTTTATGGGCTATTGATAAATCTTTATGTGATTATAATAAATTAAAACTTATAAATAATTGTAAGGATAATTTTTATGTGTCTATAAATATTTCATATAAAGATTTACTTAATCCTAATTTTATAAATGATGTACAGTCAATTTTGAAAAAGTATGAAAAAATGAAATATTATTTGTGTTTTGAAATTACAGAAAGGCTTTCAAGTAATGATTTTTTTGCTATAAATAAAAGAATAGAATTATTAAAAAAAATGGGAATTATATTTGCTATGGATGATTTCGGAATTAAATATTCAAATTTTGATATTTTGCAAAAAATAGATTATGATATAGTGAAATTAGATAAAATATTTATTGATGGATATGAGGATTCAATTAAAAAGCAACAAATCTTAAAAGCTATTCTAGATATTTTGAGTATTTATGAAAAGCGAGTAGTTATTGAAGGTGCAGAAACATTAGAACAAATTAAATTGATTAAATTATTAGGTGAAGAAAAAGTATATATACAAGGATATTACTATAGTAAGCCTTTTCCAATAGATGATTTAAAAATTAAATGATAACAAATTGATTATTAATAATAATTATATACATATAAATTAAGCATAAAATTATATAGTGTAGTAATAGTAATTTTTCTAGTAAAAATCTATAAAATAGTAGTGGTTAAGTATAAAAATAGTTAACTACTACTATTTTTTTAAAATTACAAAAATATCTAATTGAGTAAATTATTGATTTAATTTAATATAAAGTTAAGAGTAAAATTATTAAATAGGGGGTTGTTATGCAAAATGTAAATTTTTTTATTGTATTTATAGAAGGAATATTATCTATTTTTTCACCATGTATATTGCCAATACTGCCGATATATTTAAGTATGTTATCTAATAGTACGGTGAATGATTTAAAGGATTCTAAGGTAAGTCGTAGTATTTTACTGAAAAATACTATATTTTTCACATTAGGAATTTCAATTACATTCTTTATATTAGGTTCATCTATAAGTGCATTAAGTTCATTTTTAAACACAAATAAAAATATTATAATGATTATTGGTGGAATTATAATAATTATTATGGGATTATTTTACTTAGGAATTATAAAGTCGGAGTTTTTAAGTAAAGAAAAAAGATTAAATATTAATTCTAATGCAATGTCTCCAGTAACAGCTTTTATATTGGGATTTACATTTAGTTTTGGATGGACACCGTGTATTGGGCCTATATTAGCTTCAGTACTTATTATGGCTTCAAGTTCGGATAATATTATTATATCTAATTTACTTATATTATCTTATATTATAGGATTTATATTACCATTTATAATAGTAGCTTTATTCTATGATAAGTTATTCAAAAGATTTGATAAAATGAAGAGCTATATGGGTATTATTAAAAGTATTAGTGGAGTAATAATTATTATTGCAGGATTAGTTATGTTTTTTAATGGATTTGTAGGTATAAATAATCAATTAAATATACGTAATGAGAATTTAAATGAGGGTAATATAGTTGAAAATAATGAACAAGCACAAGATAATGAGGAGAATAAAATAGAACCAATAGATTTTACATTATATGATCAGTACGGTAATAGGCATACGTTAAGCGAATATAAAGGGAAAATAGTATTTTTAAACTTTTGGGCAACTTGGTGTCCACCATGTAGAGGGGAAATGCCTCATATGGAAGAATTATATAATGAGTATAATAAAAATCAAGATGATGTAGTTATACTTGGAGTTGCATCACCTAATTTAGGAAGAGAAGGAAATGAGAATGATATAAAAGATTTCTTAAGCGAAGAAGGATATACATTTCCGGTTGTATTAGATAATAATGGAGCAATGGTATATGATTATGGTATAAGTGCATTTCCAACTACATTTATAATAGATAAAGAAGGCTATATAACAAAGTATATACCAGGAGCAATGGATAAAAGTACTATGCAAAGTGTTATAGAAGGGGAAAGATAAAGTAGTATTACGTAATTAATAAAAAATTAGTATGAAAGTAAATACTTATGTTATTAACTAGTTACTCCCTCTAATTAATATATGATATAATAATACAAGTAAAAATTTTTATTAATTGGAGGGAAAATAATATGTTTACTAAAGAAGAGCTTTTAGTAATTGAAGATGCATTAAAAATTGCTGATGAAAAATATATAAACTTACTTGATGCAAGTAAGAATAATAAGACTAAAATGGTTGCATATAATAGAAAACAAAAGAAATTATGGTTAGTGCAAAATAAGCTTAAAAAGATTTTAGAAGAAAATAAATAATAAAATTAATGGATATCTAGTATGCATACTAGATATTTTTTTATACCTCTATTTAATAAAGAAAATTTTAATGTAAGGAATAAATAAAAATAAAAAAAGTATAAAATAAGAGAAAAAAATATAAAATTTTATAAAATTAGACAAAAAAACATCTAAGAATAAAATTGAATAAAAGGATAAAAAATACATGTAATTATATGTAAAAATATTAATCTTCATCTATTTAGATCAAAAAATTCAAAAAATAAAACGTAATAAATTTACAAATGAAATATAAAAAACAAATAATTCTTTTTAAAGAATATTTAGAAAATAATATAACACTTAAAATTATTTTGAATACAAAGAGAAAAATATGAAAATAAATATTTGATAATAAAATATAAAAAATATACAGAATTAAATATAATATAAATAAAAAATATTATTATATTTTTAAAAAGTATGAAATTTTTTGCTTATATATTTGATTTGCAAAATAATTTATAAAAATTTAAATTATAAAGATAGAAAATAAAAGTTTTTGCCAAAAGATATAAATGAAAAATATATATAAAAAACTTGCAAAATGTTGAAAAAGATAAAAAGTTTACATATAACATAAAACAATGTAAAATTATAGATAAAATTATAAAAAGTGGGGTGTATGAAATGAATAAAATATTTAAATCAATTGCTATTTTACTAATTTTAAGTTTTAGCATCATTGGATGTAGTAATAATGAAATTGTTAAAGAAGATCAATTGGGGATAACTAATGAGATTCAAATTGGAGAAAATCATGAAGATGAAGGTATGGAAGTAGATATCCCTGAAGAAGAAAGTATAGAAGATAACGTGGAAGAAGAATCAACAGTAGAGTATATAAGTATAGTATCTGAAGAAGTTAGAATTCCAATACTTATGTATCATTCTATAAGTGATGATGATCCTAATAATAGTCTTTTAGTACCACCAGATATGTTTGATGAGCAAATGGCTTGGCTTGAAGAAAATAATTTTACTTCAATGAGTATGGATGAGGCTATTGAAGCGATGAATACAGGCAAGGTACCTAAGAGACCTGTTGTTATAACTTTTGATGATGGATATATGGATAACTATACTAGCGCTTTTCCATCACTAAAGGAACATAATATGAAGGGAACATTTTTTGTTATAACAAGTGGTGTTGATAATGGATATTATATGTCCTCAGATATGCTTAGAGAAATGCAAGATGCAGGAATGATTATAGAAAATCACACAGAAAATCATGTAGAATTAAATAATTTATCTAGAGAAGAAGCTATTGATGAGATAAGAAACGCACAAACATTTTTAAGAGAAGTAATTGGAGCAGAAGCAAATTATTTATGTTACCCAGTAGGTCGATATAGTGATGAAACTATAGAGATTGCAAAGGAATTAGGAATAAAAGCAGCTGTAACAACACAAGGTGGAATAAGTCAGATCACAGATGGGAATTATGAATTAAAAAGAGTTAGAGTATCACCAATGAGTATAGAGGGTTTTGCAGAAATATTTTCTGAGTATATTTACTAAATATAAGTTATAATAATAAAAAGTGATAAATTTAGTAACATTATTTGGAGGTATAAATAATGGCGAAAATAACTAGTAAAAATAATAACTTATTAAGAGATTCTAGGAATAAGGTATCCCCTAAAATATATGATATTTTATTAGATTTGATAAATGAAGATAAAGAAGATTTAGCAGAAATGGTATTAAAAATAGATTATTTAATAGAATATGCAAATAGCGCTGTTAAAGGGAAAGATTGGTCTGAAGCCTTAGAAACTGTAGATAGAGCCGAGCAAAGATTAAAAATGCTTAAAAAAGAGAATGTAGATATTAGCCATTTAGAATATTTAATTGAAGGAGTTAAAAAAAAGATAAGGAAGTAAATTCCTTATCTTTTTTACTATCTAGATTTTCTTCTTTTATTTTTACTTTTGTTATTAGTTGAAACTTCAACATTAACTCTTCTCTTATTTATTTTTCCACCAGTACATTTTTCAAGAACTTGTCTATGAACTGAGTTTTCAATATTTACAAATGCGAAGTTTTCCATTATATCTATATCTCTTATTTGAGATGCGCCAACTTTTGCATTGTCTTTTATATAGTTAATTAATGTCTTAATAGTTAGTCCATCTCTTCTACCTGCTGAGAAGAATAATCTAACGTCATCTTCATTTTTAACTGGAGCTGGAGCTTCTAATTTATCATTTTCATATTCAAAAGATAATTGAGTTTTGAATTGACTTTGCATTAATGAAGCTATAACTTTAACAGCATCATATTTTTCATTTAATTGAGTAGCGATATCTACAAAGTTTGAGTAGTCTTCAGCTTCAATAATTGAACTAATTTCATTTGCCATAGTTTCAAATTTAGTATTGTATATTTCTTGAACTGTAGGAACAGGTCTCTTTTCAATATTACTCTTAGTTACGTTCTTAATTTGCTTTAAGAATCCGAATTCTCTAGGAGTAATTATGCTGTAAGCAGTACCTTCTCTACCAGCTCTACCAGTTCTACCAATTCTATGAACGTATGATTCAACGTCTTGAGGTAATTCATAGTTAAATACGTGAGTTACTCCATCAACGTCAATTCCTCTAGCAGCAACATCTGTAGCAACTAAGAATTTTAATGAACCATTTTTAAATTTAGCAAGAGTCTTCATTCTTTGTACTTGAGACATATCTCCGTGCATACCTTCAACCATGTATCCTCTAGCTTGCATTGCAGCAACTAAGTCATCAACACCTTTCTTAGTTCTGCAGAAGATGATTCCAGCAGTTGGGTTATCAAAATCAATTAATCTACAAAGTGCTTCTAATCTTTGAGAGTTATGAACTTCGAAGAAGTTTTGCTTAATTGTTGAACCAGTCATTTCTTTTTTTGCAATGGCAACATGCTTTGCATCATCTTTTAAGTATTTCTTTGATAGCTTTTTAATTTGTGGAGGCATTGTTGCAGAGAATAATAAAGTTTGTCTTTCCTCAGGAATACTCTTCATTATTTCTTCCATATCATCAATGAATCCCATATTTAACATTTCATCAGCTTCATCTAAAACTAAGAACTCAACTGAAGATAATGGTAAATTACCTCTTCTAATATGATCTAAAACTCTACCAGGAGTTCCAACAACTATATTAGCTTTCTTTAAATCTCTAGCTTGAAGATGAATTGGAGCACCACCATATACAGCTACAATGTTTAATTTTTCGTACTTAGTTAATTTAACTAATTCATCGTGAACTTGGATAGCTAATTCTCTTGTTGGAGCTAAGATTATTGAACCAATAGCGTTTTTTACTGTTAAATTGTTTATCATAGGTAAGCCAAATGCTGCTGTTTTTCCTGTACCAGTTTGAGCTTGACCTATAAGATCGTTACCTGCAAGGGCAACTGGAATTGCTTCGGCTTGGATTTGAGATGGTGTAGTAAAACCTAAATCGTCAATGGCTTTAACTAAAGTCTCTTTTAAGCCTAAATCATTAAATGTTAAATTCGTCATATAGTATCCTCTTTTTTTCATAAATTTTATTTATTTTAAATTATTTAAATAATTATTTCGTATCAATCGACTTTATTAAGTATATAGCAAAAAGATAATTAATGCACTAAGTATTTATTGTAAAAATGGAATTAGTTTTTCAAATAACACATTATGTAGTATATGAAAACTTTTACAGAAAAATAAACTAAAAATAACAAAAAAATATAATTGACATTTTGCTAAAAATAGTTCAAAATATGCAATGGAAATAGTCATTACTTAATTTTAAATATTGTGTTATTGTGTCATAGAGTATATAGGAAGTCAAACTACCTGTGTACTCTATTTTTCTATCGAAACAAATATTGTAGTAATAAGTAGTGCAGTTAACCTCGAGTTAATTACAAATAAGATTTTAATAAAAAAATAAATGGTAAATGAAGTTTAAATTTCATTTACCATTTATTTTTTTATTTAAAGTACTTTAGAAATTATATTATGAACTTGCTTTGGAAGTAAGTCTTGCTCTTCTTTAGTTAGATTTTCAGTTTCAATTGCTTTATGGAAATAAAGGTTAACAGTAGCTGGTTTTATCCATTTGCCATTTGCCTCAAGTATTTTATAAGAACCATCCATAGTAACAGGAATTATAGGACATTTTGCTTTAGTAGCCAATTTAAAGCTACCTGCTTTAAATTCCTTCATAGGGCCCCCCTTACTTCTAGTACCTTCAGGGAAAATAACCATAGAGTTTCCGGCTTTAAGGTTTTTAACTCCCTTTATTATAGCTTCGCCAGATTTTCTTAAATTACTTCTATCCATGAATACACAATGCATAAATGACATCCAAGTTTTAACTAGAGGAATCTTTTCTATTTCTATTTTGGCGATAAATCCAATAAGCTGAGGTATTTGAGTTATATAAATAGGAATATCGAAATTACCTTGATGATTACCTACAAATAATACAGCTTTATCTTTAGGTATATTTTCAACGCCGTGTACATTTACTTTAACGCCAGCAATTTTTAATAGAGATTTAGCCCAAATATTAATACATTTATATATTAGTTCTTCGCTTTCTTTTATTTTATTTTTCTTGATTAAATATTTAACTCTAAACATAAAAGGTATACTTATTATTAAGCTTAAAGCAAACCATATAAACCAAATTATAGTTCTTATCATAATAATGTCACTCCTAAATTTTAATATATAAGTAAAGTATACTATAAACATACATTCAAAGTAAGATATTACAAGTATAAAATATAATAAACTAATTATAAGGTTATTCATATATTGATTTTATAAGTATTTATATATGAGGTGCAAAAACTTGTTTAAATTTAATCCTAAAGATTTAAAAGTGAGCTTAAAAAATGGAATAAGTATAATGGAGCCTGCAGAATTAAGAAAATATACATTAACTCATTCAGATGAAACGGGAGAATTATTTTTAACTATAGGGAATGAATATGATAATGATAGTATTGATTATAAAGTAAGAGATGAAGTTTTAGGTATATGGGTAAAAAAGGATAAATATTACTTGCTTTTATCTGTTCAGCTTGATAATGGTGAAGGAATTTTAAATACAACAATAAGAGATAAAATATTTAGAGAAGAACTTCCAATAGCAATACAAGCAATTATTTGTGGTGATAATTTATTTATAGAAAATAATAAAGAGTTATATGATGCTAAAGTTTTAGTTAAATTTAACTCGGGGATAAATGAATATAATTGTGTAGAAGATTGGGGATATATAAAGGATTATAATTATGATAAATTGAGAAGTGATGGAGAAAATCAAGATATTACTTCCTCATATAATCAAAATGTCTTTCCACTTCCAGGACCAGTAATACCAATTCCACAACCTCCAATACCGATACCAATACCAAATCCTTATTCATATGATAAAAATAAAGCTAAGAATAGAATTATTGAAAATGCTTTAATTACAATTTTAGATAGATATATAAGGAATGAAGTTTTTACTTTGTTTGGCAAAAATACGCCTTATTGTTTAAAAAGAGCTGAGGTTATAAATGCAAGAGTTACAAATAACTATGGACCATGCACAGAACAATATGAAATAACTATAGGATTAAAAGTAGGAAAAAACCCACCATTTTATAATAATATGATTATTACATTTGTAATAGATGAAAAAAATATAAAGGTAAAGAATGTAAAAAATCCAAGGAAAATATAGTAGAAAAAATTGACATAGGATAATAGGTGTAATAAAATATATATATAATATGTGCTCTCATAGTTCAATGGATAGAATAGTCCCCTCCTAAGGGATAGATACAGGTTCGATTCCTGTTGGGAGTACTGTAAAAAGCGATAAGAAGTTAAACTTCTTATCGCTTTTTACATTTTTATTATTTAGATTTTTTTTCTAAAAGATCTTTTGATTTTTCAAGTAGTAATATTAAAGCTCCACCTATTATAAAGAATACCCAGCTAAAGCTTTGGAAGTTCATAGCCGCTTTAGGAATTTCTAATGTAGTAGGTCCCATAAATACTGCATATATTGAACCAATCATTAAACCTAAAATTAAATAAATCATTGCAGATCTATATTTCTTTAGTAGGAATCTAATTAATTTGATAGTAGTTAAGATTCCTGTAATTACACCTAGTCCAAATATTATAAGGATTGGTAGATATGAAAAATTCAATGTTAAGACTTCTTTTACCGCATTTATTATTCCTGTATATAGACCAAATATTAATAATAATGTTGAACCAGATATTCCTGGCAATACCATAGCAGATATAGCAATAGCACCAGCTATAAATACAAATAGTCCTAATCCAAGATTTAAATTATCTAGTGAAAGATTTAAACCACCATTACCACCAGATGGGTTAAAGTAAGTTATTAAAACTACAATTAGAGCACCTATTACTGTAAAGATAATATTTTTATATTTGCCCATTAAAGAATCTTTTTCTTCTTTAATAATTAATGGTATTGCAACGATTATAAATCCAGTAAATAATGAACTAATATTATAAATCTGTGAATCAAATATAGATGATAGGAACAGAACTGATAATATCATTCCAACGATCCAACCAATTCCTAATTTTATTAAAAAGAATAAAGAGTGTTTTTTATTATCCATATTATCTCTTGAAATTAATGAATTTAATGAACCTATAAAATCATCATAAAATCCCAATATAAAAGCAATAGTACCACCTGAAACTCCAGGTACACTATCGGCTAATGCCATGAAAAAACCACGGATAAAATTAATAATATACATAGTTATCACCTCAAAAATATGTTAAGTTAAAATATAATACTAATTAATAAATTTGCATAGCCTAGATATATAAGTAGTATTATATTATAAAAAAATACTATCAAAATAAATTGAAAGTAATTGTAAAAATTGTGTTTATTTATTGGTAAATTATATCATATAGTATTAACGTATGATATAATAAATATCAAAATATTTTATTAAATTTCTAGGAGTGTGATTTTTTTGGAACCCAGTCAAGTGTGGCAGATAATGATACTTATAATTTTACTGATATTGTCTGGATTTTTTTCGATGTCAGAAACAGCTCTTACATCCTTAAGTAAAATAAGAATAAGGCATATGGTTGAGGAGAAGGTAAAGGGAGCTAAATTAGTTGAAAAATTAACGGAGGACCCAAATAAGTTATTAGGAGCCATATTAATAGGAAATAATATAGTTAATATTGCTGCATCAGCACTAGCAACAACAATATTTGTTGACATATTTGGCGCTAGTGGAGTTGGAATTGCAACGGCTGTAATGACTGTATTAGTACTTATATTTGGAGAAATTACTCCAAAATCAATAGCAAAGCAAAAGTCAGAACAAGTTTCTTTAAAGGTTAGTAAACCAATAAGTATAATAGTAAAAGTATTTAAGCCTTTTATAGGGATATTTACATTTATATCAAGTGGATTCATTAGATTATTAGGTGGAGATCCAAAGGCAAATGAACCATTTATAACAGAAGAAGAGTTAAAAACAATGGTTGGAGTTAGTGAAGAAGAAGGCGTATTGGAAGACGTTGAAAAAGAAATGATTTTTAATGTTTTTGATTTTGCTGATGCTCAAGTTAAGGATGTAATGGTACAAAGAGTTGATATTATAGCTGTAGATATAGATGCTAGTTATGAAGAGGTTCTTGAAACAATAAAAACAGAACAATTCTCAAGAATTCCTGTATATAATCAAACTATAGACGATATTGTTGGTGTATTAAATGTTAAAGATTTAATAATAGCAGGACAAAATAAGGAAGGATTTAAGGTTTCTGATTATATGAGGGAACCACATTATACATTTGAATTTAAGAAGATTAAAGAATTATTTAATGAAATGAAAAAGAGTAGAAACCATATGAGTGTTGTGTTAGATGAGTATGGTGGAACTGTTGGTATAGTTACGATAGAAGACTTAATAGAAGAAGTCTTTGGTGATATAGAAGATGAATATGATGATTATAACGAAGAAATTGAAGTTGTAAAAGAAGATGAGTATATTGTTGATGGAAGTGCAAGGTTAGATGATATTAGCGATTTAATTGGAGTTAATATGGAGTCTGAAGAATTTGATTCTGTCGGAGGACTAATAATAGGGGAACTAGGAAGATTTCCTGACAATAAAGAAGAAGTGAACTTAAATAATATTAGATTTGTTGTTGAAGAAATAGATAAAAATAGAATTAGAAAAGTAAGAATATATACTTAAAATAAATTTGTATAAAGGTGATATTATATAAGCAATAAATTTAATTAGTGCTAAGAGTTGTAAAGACAAATTTTAAAATGGCAGGTGGCAAATATATTTTAATTTGTCACTTGTCTTTTTTTATTCACATAATATTTTTTATATAATGTAAACTCGTTGGTAAAATAAAGGAGAAATAGGTAATGGATTATATGAAATTAGCTTTAGATGAAGCTAAGAAAGCATATTTGAAAGGGGAAGTACCTATTGGTGCTATTATAGTAAAGGATGGAGAGGTAATAGCTAAATCACATAATATGAAAGAAACATTAAAATCAGCAATAGCTCATGCGGAAATATTAGCAATAGAAGAGGCTAGTAGAGTATTAGGTGATTGGAGACTTAGCGGAGCAGAAATGTATGTAACATTAGAACCTTGTTCTATGTGTGCTTCAGCCATAGCACAGTCTAGAATTTCAAAACTATATATAGGTACATTTAATAGAGATATGGGATCTTGTGGAACCATTTTAAATATTTTTGATTATGATATTTTTAATACCTATGTGGAAGTAAAATGGTGCTATAATAGTGAATGTAGTGATTTAATGAGTAATTTCTTTGAAAATAGAAGAAGAAAAGTAATAAGCAAAGGGGAGAGATAAAGATGAATCCAGTAGCATTTGAAGTTTTTGGGCAACCAATAAGATGGTATGGAATTATAATTGCTGGAGGAGTGTTAGTAGCTTTTTTAGTTTCATATTTATTATCAAAAAAGAAAAAATTAGATTTTGATTTAATTATCGATGGTTTTTTATGGAGTTTTCCATTTGCCATTATAGGAGCAAGATTATATTATGTTGCATTTGAATATAAAAATTATCATTCTTTTATGGATGTAATAAATATAAGAAATGGTGGAATGGCTATTCATGGTGGTCTTATTGGCGGATTAGTGGTTGCATATATATTTACAAGAGTTAGAAAGGTAAATTTCTTTGAATATATAGATGTGATAATGCCAGGAGTTATATTAGCTCAAGCCATTGGGAGATGGGGAAATTTTATGAATCAGGAAGCTCATGGTGGACCTGTAACAGAAGCTTTTATAAGTAAATTTCCAGAGTTTATTCAAAATGGAATGCTTATAAAAGGAACATACTATCATCCAACATTTTTATATGAATCAATTTGGGATTTATTAGTTTTTGTTATATTAGTATTCATACTTTACAAAAAAAAGAAGCAGCATGGTATTGTAATTGGAAGCTATATGATACTATATTCTTTAGGAAGATTTTTTATTGAGGGATTAAGAACAGATAGTTTAATGATATTAGGCTTAAGAACAGCTCAATTAATAAGTATAGCTGGTATAGTATTTGGAATAATAATTATTATTATGTCAGTTAGAAAAACTAAGAAAGAAGTTTAAAATTAATACTAAAAGATTGAAGTTATATTAACTTCAATCTTTTTTGATATAGCTAAAGAAAATCTTTCTATTGAACTACAATAATATTTATGTTAGAATGAGAAAGTATCAAAAGATAATATATTTTAAATTATATTTATTTTTTTGATGTAGCATAAGGAGAGATGTCCGAGTGGTCGAAGGAGCACGCCTGGAACGCGTGTATAGGGGAAACTCTATCGTGGGTTCAAATCCCACTCTCTCCGCCATAGCCGTGCTAGATGGGGAGTCAGCGGTGCCCTGTAACCTGCAATCCGCTACAGCGGGATTGAATTCCTCACCTAGGCTTTAATTTGTTTGGTCTGCCCTATGCAAGTGATGTTGAGGGTTGGGTCCCACACGACGTAAGACTGTGAACCTCGTCAGGTCTGGAAGGAAGCAGCGATAAGCAGCCCCTGCGTGTGATGTGGATAAATCTTGCCTGAGTTAACTACATAGGTAACGCTTATAAATTACTGTCGAAGTGAGGTGCACGGTTTTAAAATATCCTTTCTTTAGAAAGAAAGGCTTTTTTAATGTTTAAGCATTTTAAGGAAAAATAATAGTGATGATAAGTGAAATATCTTAAAGTCATAATTTTAAAAAATTATTAAATTTGGTTACTCTTCAATAGGATTAACAATATAGGACAAAAAACAATAGGACAGAAAAATAGGGAAATTTCATTAGAAATATCCCTATTTTTCTATCCTTTTTTATTTTATCAATTAATGATGAATAAGAGGACTACTAAAAAGGAATAATTATGTTATTTGATACAAATTAATTAAAAATAAATATGCGATAAAAATACGAATTAAAAATAAAAAATAGAAAAAATAATACGTAAATAGTATAAATATATACATAAAAAGGAAGGTAGAGCAAACTTTATTTTATATGTTAGAAAAAAGAAAAATAATTACACCAAACTTTAGTGCAAGTAAAAAAAATAAAAATTGCATTTTTTAAATAAAAGTATTGTAAACTAATGCAAAAATGAAATATAATAAAAATATGAATTTCATAAATTTAAAAGGGGGCTAATAAAATGAGAAGTTTTCCAAATTCTATGATGACACAACATCCGGATAATGTGGAACAGTACATATCTATTCAACAGGAACCACAGGAGGCTATAGATGGGTTATTACCTCAAGACCAAGGTGGCTTAGGAATTGATGAGATAATGATAGATTTTGAGGGGAAATTAACACCATATCACCAAACATCACAAGTTGCTTTAGGATTAATTGCTAAAGGTGTTATACCAGGAAGAGATGTTAGAATTACACCAAGAATACCAAATGCAAATAAGGAATCTGTATTTAGACAGTTAATGAGTATAATGTCTATAGTAGAAACTAATGCACAAGCTTATCAATTAACACAGGAACAAGCAATAAGAGAGGTTGTAGTTCCTATGGTAGAAACAGGTCAAGAAATCTTAGAATTTCAAGAAAGGGTTAATTCTGTTATAGAGCTTGGAAATAAGAATTATCCTGTTAAGTTTGAAGAAAATAGTGTTAGAATAATACCTTTAATAGAGGATGTTCCGGCATTAGTTAATGTTGAAACTATATTAGATGAATTTTATCATGTATCAAAAGAAAAAGGACATAATATAGATTATTTAAGATTTATGATTGCCCGTTCAGATACAGCTATGTCTTATGGGTTAATATCTGGAGTTCTTTCTGTTGTTATGGCTATAGATAAAGCATACAAATGGGGAGAAGAACATGGGGTAGAGGTTGCACCAATATTAGGATGTGGATCACTTCCTTTTAGAGGACATTTTACAGGAAATAATATAGATAAAATATTAGAAACATATGCAGGGGTAAAAACTTTTACTTTCCAATCAGCATTAAGATATGATCATGGAAAAGAAGAAACTAAAAAGGCAGCTAGTGAGTTAAGAGAAAAGGTAGATTTATATAAACCAAGAAGATTTTCAGAAGAAGATATTGCATTAATGCGAGAATTTATAGGGATATTATCTAAACATTATTTAACGACGTTCTTAAAAGTAATTAATACGGTTTCGTTTGTATCTGATTTTATTCCTAAAAATAGAGATAGATTAACTAAAGCAAAGACTGGATTAGAATATAGTAGGGAAGTTGCTAATTTAGATAATATAGCTAATTTAGTTAGTGATGAAAAGTTAAAAGAGGAAATATTAAGTATAGATAATTCAACTGAATATGCTGTTCCTAGAGCTATTTCATTTACTGGTGCAATGTATACTTTAGGTATGCCACCAGAGCTTTTAGGAATGGGTAGAGGGCTTAAAGAAATAAAAGATAAGTTTGGTCAAGAAGGAATAGATAAATTAATAGAATTCTATCCTATGCTTAGAGAAGATTTAGGTTTTGCAGCTAAATTTGCAAATGCAGGGGTTTCTAAGAAAATAATAGATGAGGCAGCAAGACAAGAGTATAAAGAAGATATGAAGTATGTAAATGAAATATTGGATTTAGGTTTAGATTATGAGATTATGAGTGATAATGATTTTTATCACACTCTTCTAAAGACAACAAGACCTATAATTATGCATTTAATAGGTTCGGAAGAAGATATAATTAAGAATAAAACTGAAGAGCTTAAAATATTAAATGAATGGATAGTTAGAATGGGAAAAGTTAGAGGAAGCATTGGATAAAATTTTCGATTATAATCTAATAGTAAATAAATAAAAGTAAAAAAGTCGGCAATGCCGACTTTTTTACTTTAGAATAAATATTTTATTTTTTTGCTAAATCGATGAATTGATATTTTAAACCATTTTTTTCACATGTAAGTATTTCTGATTCAAAGGTAATAGAGAAATCATCATAATTTATCTGTGGAAAAGTAGTGTCACCTTTAAATTGTGAAAAAACTTTTGTTAAAAACATTTTATCCACACTGTGGATAAGTTGTTTGTAAATTTCACCTCCACCTATGATAAAAGCCAGTTCAGAGGTTTTTGAATACTTGTTGATAACTTCGGATATATTGTGGATAACTTCTACGTTAGGATTATCCACAGTATAGTTATTATCGCGTGTAATTATAACGTGTTTACGATTAGGTAAAACCCCAGGTAAAGATTCAAAGGTCTTTCGGCCCATAATTATTGTATGACCAGAAGTAATTTCTTTAAATCTTTTTAAATCCTCAGGAATATGCCATAAAAGTTTGTTATCTCCGCCTATAACATTATTTTCATCCATAGCGACTATGATAGCTAGCATTTAAACAGAAACCTCCATTTTTATTGAAGGATGATATTTATAATCTATAAGTTTTATATCATCAGCTGTAAAATCATAAAAATTAGTTATTTCAGGGTTAATCCAAAGTTTTGGAGCTTCGTATTCTTCATTTGCTCTAGTTAATTGAAGTTTCATTCCTTCGATTTGGTTTTCGTATATATGTGCATTGTTAATTACATGAGTAAATAGACCAGGTTTAAGTCCTGTTACTTGTGCAATTAAATGAACTAGCACTGCATATTGTGATGTATTAAATGGTACACCTAATGGCATGTCTCCACTACGTTGGATAAGCATACAATTTAATTTGCCATCTGTAACATCCCACATAGTCATGAAGCAACAAGGTTGCAATGTCATATGAGGTAAATCTTCTATATTCCACATAGTCATAAGCATTCTTCTATCTTGTGGGTTAGTCTTTAAAGTTTCAATAAGTTTATCAATTTGATGGAATTTAGCTATTTGATAACCATAACCACGTCCAATAGTATTATTTTCATCAACCCATTCATCCCAAATACGTACATTTTGCTCTTGTAATTTAGTTACATCGTTAGATTGATCTCTATAAATCCATAGCATTTCTTTAACAGCTGTTTTAAATGCAACAAATTTAGTTGTTAGAATAGGAAATTCCTTTTCTAAGTTAAATTGCATTATTTGATGTGGAAGCTTGTAAGTTGGCATACCAGTTCTGTTATTGTCATAATATCCGTTTTCTAAAATGTCTTCTATAATACTTAAATATTTTTTGTCATAAAGACTCATATTGTTCCCTCCTAATAGAATATATAATAAATATTTTACTACAAAATTAGACTTATATATCTAAAAATATTAAAAATATAATAAATAATAATAAGTTAAATAAATAACAATGTTGAAAGATGTCACGTTGAAAATATGGTTAAATAATTAACAAATAAGAAAGGGGTAAAAATCAAGTTCAGAAAAAACACAATAAGTGTATGCATAAAAGACTAATAAATATACAAATCAACTGGAAAAGAGGGAGAGCTAGTGGAAAAATATATTAAAATAACTCTAAGGGGGAAAAATCTTTATCTATTAATATAATTTGGGTATAATAAAAATAGGTAAATACATAAGAAAGAGGTGGATGTATTGGCATATACAGCTCTATATAGAGAATGGAGACCGAGGACTTTTAATGATGTTGTAGGTCAAGAACATATTACAACTACATTAAAAAATCAGATTTTAAACAATAGAATAGCTCATGCTTATTTGTTCTGTGGAACTAGAGGTACAGGTAAAACATCAACAGCTAAAGTTTTTGCAAAAGCTTTAAATTGTTTAGATTTAAAAGATGGTGAACCTTGTAATGAATGTGAAATGTGCAGAAAAATTAATGAAGGTTTAGCTATAGACGTAACAGAATTAGATGCTGCTTCAAATAATGGTGTAGATAAAATTAGAGATATAATTGATGATGTTAAATATCCTCCTCAAGAAGCAAGATACAAGGTTTATATAATGGATGAGGTCCATATGCTTTCAGCAGGTGCTGTTAATGCATTCTTAAAGACTTTAGAAGAGCCACCTAACAATGTAATATTTATTTTGGCTACTACAGATCCTCAAAAATTACCTATTACAATATTATCAAGATGTCAAAGATTTGACTTTAAAAGAATAAATAATAGTGAAATTACTGCAAGACTTAGAAGGATAGTAGATGAACAAAATGTATTAGCAGATGAAAAAAGCTTAAGTTTAATAGCTAGAGTTTCAGATGGAGCTATGAGAGATTCTTTAAGTATATTAGATCAAGCTATATCTATGGGAAATGGTAATGTAAATTATCAAACTGTAGTGAGTATGTTAGGACTAGTTACTAATGAGTATTTATTTACTTTAACTAATTCAGTAATTAAAAGAAGTGTTGAAAAATGTATTGAAATAATAGAAGAAGTAATATATTCAGGAAAAGATATTTATTTATTTATAAAAGATCTTATTGCACATTATAGAAACTTACTTATGGCAAAGGTTACAAACAATCCTGAAGAAGTGTTAGACATGTCTGAAGAAAATATTGCACTTATTAAAGAGCAAGCGGCTAGATTAAGGGCAGAAGAAATAATGAGATGCATAAGAGTGCTTCAGGATGCTGAAAATAATGCAAAATTAAGTAAACAAGCAAGATTGTACTTAGAATTAGCAATAATAAAAATGTGTAAAATAGAGTATGACACTTCAAGTGAAGTTATGTTAACTAGATTGAATAAGCTAGAGGAAAGCTTAAGAAATGGAAGTATAAAGGTTACTAGCACTGCAGTGGCTGATTCTGGTGAGATAAGTAAGAAAGTAGTTTCTAATAATATAAATAAGAATAAACAACTAGAAACTAATATAAATGAAAGAATTCAGGGAAATTCTAATTCTAAAATATCTATAAATGATGTACAAAAAGCTTGGAGAGATATTTTAGAAAGATTTAAGGCTAGAAGGGAAATGATTATAAGTTCATTAATTGGACTTGGTCGACCTATTTCTTGTTCTAATGGAGTAGTAAATATTCAATTTGATGATCAAAATGAGTTTGCTAAAAATAGGTTAAGTGAAACTAAAAATAGAACTATAATACATGAAGTATTTTCAGAAGTATTCCAAGATAATATAAAAGTTAATTTTATTATAGATTCAGGTGAAGATAGAGAAAAAAGTACTGAAGAAGTATTAAAGGAACAATTAGGTGAAGATATAGAATTTATTGATGAGTAAACTTATTTATTAAAATATCATAATATGTTTAACATAAACAAACAATAATTAGTATAAACAATAACAGATTTACTTTATTCTAGTAAATTATAAAAAAATACTATATAATTAAAAATAGATTTCATTTATGATAAGGAGGACTTTTTATGGCAAGAGGTGGATTCCCAGGAGGATTTGGGGGAGGAAATTTAAATAATCTAATGAAGCAAGCACAAAAGCTTCAAAAGGATATGGAACAAGCACAAAAAGAAATTGAAAGCAAAGAATTTGAGGCTTCAGTTGGTGGTGGTGCTGTAGTAGTTAAAGTTAATGGAAAGAAAGAAGTTTTAGCTATAAATATTAAAGAAGAAGTTGTTGATCCAGATGATGTTGAAATGTTAGAAGATTTAGTGCTAAGTGCAGTTAATGAAGCATTAAAGAAAGCTGACGAAGAAACTTCAAATAAAATGGGTAAATTAACTGGTGGATTAAATATACCAGGAATGTTTTAATATATATTAGGCATACAGAGTTTAACTCTTGTATGCCTTAAATATTAGTAAGAATATTGTATTTATATATACACAAACATAAATAGATAAATTAGGTGATAATAAAAAAATATATTATTACTTATAGAGAGGAGAAGTTTTATGGATTTTTATCCTGTGGCTATAGAAAAGTTAATTGAAGAGTTTGCTAAGTTGCCAAGCATAGGTCAAAAAACTGCACAAAGGCTTACACTGCATATTTTAAATTTACCAGAAGATGAAGTAAAAGAATTTGCTACAGCTTTAGTAAAAGCAAGAGGTACAATAAAATATTGCTCAGTTTGTGGAAATTTTACAGATAAAGACCCTTGTTCAATTTGTGGAAATCCAAATAGAGATAAATCTGTTATTTGTGTTGTTGAGCAACCTAAAGATATTATGACTATGGAAAAGGTTAAAGAATTTAATGGTGTATATCATGTTCTTCATGGAAATCTTTCTCCAATGCAAGGTAGAGGCCCTCAAGATATTAAAATAAGAGAATTGGTTGCAAGAATGAGCGCAGATATAAAAGAAGTTATAATAGCAACAAATCCTAATGTCGAGGGAGAAGCAACGGCAATGTATATATCTAGAATACTTAAACCATTAGAAGTAAAGGTTACAAGAATAGCATCAGGACTTCCAGTTGGTGGTGATCTAGAATATGCAGATGAGGTAACTTTATCAAAAGCTTTAGAAGGTAGAAAAGAGATTTAGATTAGTAGATAATGTAAAAACTTTTAATGAGGTTTTTAAAATTGTATAAATAAAGTCGGAATAAGCCGACTTTATTTATATACTAATAATTTTAATAGTGATATGCTACACCTATACTTCCAGGACCAACGTGTAATCCTATTATAGGACCTATAGATTGAACTTTTACTTCAGGTAAATTAAGTTCAGTCTTTAATCTATTTGCCAATTCTAAACCTTCGTTTTCACAATTTATATGATGAACTATTAATCCCTTAATAGGGGATTTTTTATTTTGTTCTAAAATAGTTAAAACTATTTTATCAATTGATTTTTTCTTTGTTCTTACTTTAGTAAATACCGTAGTTTTACCATCCTCAACAGTAAGAATAGGTCTTATTTGAAGTAAAGAACCAAATAAAGCAGCAGCTCCACCTATTCTACCACCTTTTTTTAAATATTCTAAAGTGTCTGGTACAAATATAAATTTACTATTATTTATTACGTTGTTAGCGATATCTACAACTTCATCTAAAGATTTTCCAGAACTAGCAGCTTTAGCAGCCTCTAACACTGCAAATCCTGCTTGCATACAGTTACTTCTAGAATCTAAACAGACGATATTAGCATTAGGATAGGCTTCTAAAATCATTTCTTTAACTAAATTAGAAGTTGAAAAAGTGCCACTCATATCTGATGAAAGAAAAATTCCAACAACATCATGACCATCCTTAACTAGCTCTTCCATACAACTATAAACGTCTTCAATACTGGGTTGAGAAGATTTAGGTATTTCAGATGATTTAGCCATTTCTTCATAAAACCATTTATTAGATACGTCAGTTTCTCTATAGCTAACACCATTTAATAATACGTTTAATGAAACTATAGAAATTTTATACTTATTTATGTATTCGCTTGGCAAATAACAAGTACTGTCTGCAATTATACGTATGCTCAAAAAAACACCTCCTAAAATAATTACTATTATTTTAGGTATTATACCAAATAAATAATATTAAGTACATAAATTGAAAAAATATTAAAATATTGTTAAAAAATAAAAAAATAATTAAATCAAGAATATATGTTAATTAATTTGAATAAATAAAAGTAGAATACATTTTCAAAAAAATGGAAAGAATATAGAAAAAAGTTTTAGGAGGCAAAAATGAATATAAAAAATATATTAAACTTTATGTTAGTTAAGTATAATACAAATGGTAAAGTTGATAATGAAATACTCAAACAGATTGAAGATGTAATGATGGAAATTGAATCAGCTGAATGTATGTTTAATTCTGTTAGTGATCCTAAGCTAATAGAAGCAGCTATTTATAGAAGCGAAGCAGCAAAGAAGAGATATGATTATTTAATATCACTTGCTAAGAAAAAATATAAAGAACAAGTTTTAGAAGTATAATGGCAATAAAATATAATTGGTAGTATAATTAGTAGCAAGATATAATATACATAATATATGAATAAATGGAAAAAAATAATGGCATGGGGTGAAATATGAGTATAGAAATGATGATTTATGCGGTAATAGGATTAGCATTATTGTATTTAGTCATAAAACTTTTAAAATGGCCTATAAAATTATTAATTAACGGTATTGTTGGTGTTGTTTTATTATATATAACAAATTATATAGGATCATACTTTAATTTTTATATAACCATTAATCCAATAACAGCAATTATTGCAGGTTTTTTAGGTATACCAGGAGTTATATTTTTAATAATATTTAAATTTTTTTTATAAAATGAGAGAGGGAGCCTATTTTTAACATAGGTTCCCTAAAATTTTATATAGACGGGAGTTAGAAGATTTCATTAATCATCATCAGTGGAAAGCTTCTATATATTTATATAATATATAACCAGAAAAAATTTGTTACAAAATTTATATGAAATTAAATTAGGGCATAAGTACTACATCCACTTACGCCCTTTTCTAAGTAGATAAGTAATAAATAATTTTATCATCTTATCTACAATATTAAGTTACCCAGTAAAAATATAAATATGTATATAATTTATTGTTAAATTATATATACAGGTATATAATTTTATACTATATAAAGTTTAAGGAAATGCCTTCTCCTACTGTCGAAGGTATAAGTTTGATTAATGAAACTATCAAGTAGGTAACTTCCACTAACTAAATTATAGATTTAGAGTATTAGTTAAAATTTGGAATAGTGTTTAAAGGAGGAAAGTTATATGCCAGCTGGAAATGGTGTAAATTGCAAATATTGTCCTGAATATGAAAAGAAAACATGTGATGGAGATGATAAAGGATGTTTATGCTATAAATGTCCAAGACATTTAGGTCAATGTAAATGTGTAAAGTATTGTAGAGAAACAGAATCTATATTAATTTTTGATGAAGAATGGTAAGGAGTTGTAAAAACAACTCCTTGTTTTTTTATGTGTATTATTACATAAATAAAATAATACAATAATATATAAATATATAATGTTACCAATTAAGGTAGATTTCTGAATTGTTAAGTAAACTATCAAAAAAGTATGAAAATATAAAAAATATATAAAAAAATATATGGGAATAGTTGTAATACAAGTAAATAAGTAGTAAAATATCAAAAAGCAATAAATAAATTTAATAATTGGGGGAGATACAATGCATAAAAAGTTATTTATTCCTGGACCTGTAGAGGTGAGAAAGGAAGTTTTAGCTCAAATGTCTAAGCCTATGATTGGTCATAGGAGTAAAGAAGCATCAGAGCTTCAGAGAAGGATTAGTGATAATTTAAGGAAGTTATTTTATACAAATAGTGAAATTCTTTTATCGACTACTTCAGGTAGTGGACTTATGGAAGGTGCTATAAGATGCTGTACAGCAAAGAGAGCTGCTGTGTTTTCTGTTGGGGCATTCGGAAAAAGGTGGTATGAGATGGCGCTTTGCAATAATGTACCAGCAGATATATTTGAAGTTGAAATGGGAAAAGCTATAAGACCAAATCAAGTTGAGGATGTTTTGTCCACTGGTAAATATGACTTAGTAGCAGTAACTCATAATGAAACATCAACAGGTGTTATGAATCCAATAAAAGAAATTGGAGCTGTAATAAAAAAGTATCCAGATGTAGTTTTCATAGTTGATACTGTAAGTTCAGCAGCAGGAACAAAAATTGAAGTTGATGATTGGGGAATTGATATATGTTTAACATCAACACAAAAGGCTCTTGGGTTGCCTCCTGGAATGGCTTTATGTACTTTTTCTAATAAGGCAAAAGAAAGAGCAGAAAAAGTTAAAAATAGGGGGTTTTATTTGGATTTATTAGCATTATATAAATACATTAAGAAGAAAGATTATCAATATCCATCAACACCTTCAATTTCACATATGTATGCATTAGATTATCAACTAAACTATATATTAAATGAAGAAGGACTTGAAAATAGATTCGCAAGACATATAGAGATGGCCAATATAGTTAGAGAATGGGCAAAAAAATATTTTGAGTTATTTCCTGAAGAAGGTTATTTGTCAAACACTTTAACTACAGTAAAAAATACTAGAGGTATTAATGTTGCAGAATTAAATAAAGAGTTAGGAAAGAGAGGATTTCAAATTTCTAATGGGTATGGAGATTTAAAAGAAAAAACTTTTAGAATTGCACATATGGCAGATTGTACAGTATTAGAAGTAAATGAGTTGTTAAAAAATATAAATGATATATTGGGGCTAAATTAAAGAGATAAGGGGGCTAATGAATGATAAGAGTGTTAGCTAATGACGGCTTGCAAGAAGGGGCAATTGATAGGTTGAAATTAGCAGGAATTGAAGTTGTAAACAATCATTATGACAAAGATAAATTAAAAGAGGAAATAAAAAAGTTTGATGTATTAGTTGTAAGATCAGCTACCAAGGTTACAGCAGATATTTTAAATGAAGCCCAAAAGGGAAATTTAAAACTAATAGTAAGAGCTGGAGTTGGAGTTGATAATATAGATATTATTAAAGCTAATGAATTGGGGATAATAGTAAAAAACACACCAAATGCTAGTTCAGATTCAGTTGCTGAATTAGCAATTGCACATATGTTTTCAGTTGCAAGATTTTTAGGAGATTCAAACTATACAATGAGAATAGGTGAATGGAATAAAAAGAAATATGAAGGAATTGAGTTAAGTGGAAAGACGCTTGGAATTATAGGCATGGGAAGAATAGGTCAAGCGTTAGCTAAAAAGGCTAGTGCATTAGGTATGGTTGTAATTTATAATGACATTTTTGGAAAACAAGAAAAATTACCATATGAATTTTTTACTATAGATGAAATATTAAAAAAATCAGATTTTATTTCTCTTCATGTTCCATATGATAAGACAAAAGGCTCTATTATAGGAAGAAAAGAAATAGGTATGATGAAAGAAGGGGCATATATAATAAATTGTGCTAGGGGAAAGGTTGTAGACGAAGAAGCATTATTAGAAGCATTAGATAGTGGAAAGATATCAGGTGCAGGAATAGATGTTTTTGCAGAAGAACCAACAAAAAATGAAAAATTAATCAATCATCCAAGAGTAAGTGTAACTCCGCATATAGGAGCAGCAACTAAAGAAGCTCAAAATAGAATAGGAGAAGAAGTTGCAACTATAATACTTAGTTTTTTTAATAAATAAAGCTTAAGAAAAATAAGGAGGAAAAAATAATGGCTATAATAAGACCTTTTAAAGCGTATAGGCCAATTAAAGGATTAGCTAAAAAGATAGCAGCACTACCTTACGATGTTATGAATACTGAAGAGGCACGTGAAATGGTGAAGGATAATGAGTATTCATTTTTACATGTTGATAGAGGGGAAATAAATTTTTTAGAAGATATTAATATATATGATGAAAAAGTATATGAAAAATCTAGAGATGTATTAAAAGAGATGATAGATAATGAATTTTATATTCAAGATAAAAAGCCGTGTTATTATATTTATAGGCAAACTATGAATGAAAAGAGTCAAACTGGATTAGTAATTTGTGCATCAATAGATGATTGTATAAATAATGTAATAAAAAAACATGAAAAAACTAGAGCTGATAAGGAACTAGATAGAATAAAGCATGTTGATTATTGTAATGCACACACAGGACCTATATTTTTAACTTACAGAGAAAATATAAAAATTTCAGATATAATAAATATTAGTATAAAGAAAGAGCCTATTTATGATTTTATTTCAGAGGATGGAAATGGACATACTGTGTGGATTATTGATGAAAATGACTTAATAAATAAGTTAACAAGTCTATTTATTAATGTAAAATATATGTATATAGCAGATGGACATCATAGAACTAAATCAGCAATAGAAGTAGCATTAAAAAGAAGAAAAGAAAATCCTAATTATACAGGAGAAGAAGGATTTAATTATTTTTTAGCTATAGCATATCCTGATAATGAATTAGAAATATTAGATTATAATAGAACAGTAAAAGATTTAAATGGACTTTCAAAGGAAGAGTTTATTAAAGCTATAGAGAAAGATTTTATAGTGAGAAAATCAATTAATAATGAAAAAGTTAAACCAAATAAAAGACATACATTTGGAATGTATATAGATAAAGTATGGTATAAGCTAGAAGCTAAGAAGAATTCTTTTGATGAAAATAATCCTATTGATAGGTTAGATGTGTCTATACTACAAAATAATTTATTATCTCCTATACTTGGAATCGATGATCCAACAAAGTCTAATAGAATTGAGTTTATTGGAGGAATAAGAGGATTAAAAGAGCTAGAAAAAAGAGCTGATAGCGATATGAAAGTAAGCTTTTCTATGTACCCAACAACTATTGAAGATATTATGAATATTGCAGATGCAGGGATGATAATGCCACCTAAGTCTACGTGGTTTGAACCAAAACCTAGAAGTGGATTATTTATTCATATGCTTAGTTAAAGAAAAAGTTAAGAATTATGAGAAATAGACTAAATGTATTTAATATCTAGTACCTCATAGTTCTTAACTTTTATTTTATAATATATTAACTAAATTAAAGTTTTGATATCATTGATTTTAATATGAATGTTGAATTTTTAACACCGATTGGAGTGAATTTTTCAAAGTCCATATGAGCACCATTATTTGCATTATCAGATATAGATCTAATAACAACAAAAGGTATATTATTTAAATAACAAACATGAGCAATGCTTGCACCTTCCATTTCACAAGCTAACGCACCAAATTCTTTTTCAAGCCATTTAATTTTATCAATTGAGGCAACAAACATATCTCCTGATACTATTCTACCAGAGAAAGTTTTAAAATCAGAAGCTTCATTGCAAGCTTCTTTAGCAGTTTCAACTAATCTTTCATCACACTTGAAATCGAAAGTATCTAATCTTGGAATTTGACCCATTGGATCACCAAATGCTGTAGTATCCATATCATATTGTACAAGATTTTCAGCAACAACAACATCTCCTGGATAAATATCCTTACCAATACCACCAGCAACACCAACATTTATTACTGATGAAACATTATATTCAGATGCAAGTATTTGAGTACAAATAGCAGCATTAACTTTACCAATACCACAAACTACAGCAACTACATCGTGTCCCCATAACTTACCTTTGTGAAATTTCATTCTTGCCTTTTCTTGAATATTTTCTAATTCCATGTCTTTTAAAAGAATTTCTAACTCTTCAGACATAGCGCCTATAATCCCTAAAGTCATAATAAACCTCCATTAATATATATAAATTTTATTAACTTTACTTAAACTATATTATATACTGTGGTAGCATTAATTAATAGAAAATTTAATTAAAAAATAAAACAAAGAAAACCTATAGAATTACTTGTATTAATAGAGAGGTAAATATATAATAATCTCAAATACTAATAAACGAAGGAGAATAAGATATGGCTTTAAATGAATTTTGTAGAACTGAATTACTTGTAGGTGAAGAGGGGATAAATAAGTTACATAACTCTAAGGTAATAGTTTTTGGTATAGGCGGCGTAGGAAGCTTTGTTGTTGAAGCCTTAACGAGAGCTGGCGTTGGGAATTTAATATTAGTAGATAATGATACAATTTGTATTTCAAATTTAAATAGACAGATACATGCGACTCAAGCTACGGTAGGAAATGTAAAGGTAGAAGCAATGAAGGAAAGAGTACTTTCTATAAATCCTAATTGTAATGTTGAAGCTAAACAAGTATTTATTACTGCGGATAATATAGAAGAAATAATACCAAGTGATATTGATTATGTTGTTGATGCTATAGATACAGTAACATCAAAATTAGCATTAGCAGAATACTGTTATAAAAATAATATAAATATTATGAGTTCTATGGGAACAGGAAATAAAATGGATCCATCACAATTTAGAGTAACAGATGTATTTAAAACAAAAGTATGTCCTTTAGCTAAGGTTATGAGATATGAGCTTAAAAAAAGAGGCGTTAAAAAATTAAAGGTAGTATATTCTGAAGAAATGCCAATGAAACCAGATAAGGGAAGAGCTGTACCATCTCAAAAAAGACAAACACCAGGAAGTATATCGTTTGTACCACCAGTTGCTGGAATGATAATTGGAGGAGAAGTAGTTAAGGATTTAGTTGGAATTAACTCTTAATCAAATAAAGGAATACCACCTAATATTTAAAAGCCACTTTTAGCTTTTAGCTAAGAATGAAATAATATTTGGGGTATTCTTTTATTTTTATAAGATTAATGTAATTTTATAATATTCATTTGTTAAATTTAATAGTAGTTTTTCTAAGGAGCTTTGAGTATTAGATATAGCTTGATCATAAAAAATTGAATCTTTCATTTTAGTACTAAAGCTATCATATAATTTTTCATTCATTTTTTTTAGGTCCTCTGAAGATAAATCTAAATCACCAAACCTAAGTAAACCAAGTTCAGGCTCATCATAAATAGTTTTTGATTCATCTATAGATATACTGAAAATTTCAGGTTGAGGAATTTTAATTAATATTTCCTTGGAAATATCATTTAGTTCAATATCATCACTAGATAAATTAGAAAAGTCTATACAATATGCACAATTGGCGAAAAAAGTTATTTTTTTTGACTTCTTAAAAATATCTAAATTAAAATACGTATTATCCAAAATTAAAGTTTCACTAAGTTCAATTTCTAAAGGTATTAATTTATTAACATTTCGAACTTCTTTTACAAGTGTTTCTTTTGTAAGCTCATTAGAAGAAGTTATACTAAGTTTAGATATGTCTGAAGAAAAAAAATTAAGTTTATAAAAATATTTAGAAGCAATAATAAATAGAACAACTATAGTAAAACATAGTAATAAACGCAAAATACGAAAAGTCTTAAAGCCTTTACTTTTTCTAAATGAGAAGATAGAAGTCACCACCTTTTAATACTTAAATATATTTAATTCACATAAAACAAATATATTAAAATATCTAAAAGTATATTCCAAGCAATATTTCTATATTTGAGTAAACGTAGTTGAGTTTTATACAGATTTATTTGTATAATAAAAATAACTAATTTGTTTTTTTAGGAGAGTTATTATGGACAATCAAAAGGGAGTAAATATAGAGCTTATAAAGGGAACTTTAGATGATTATATAATTAAAGATAAAAATAAAATTGTTATAGGAAGATTTACTATTACAGAGTTGGACAAGGAAAATAAAAAGTGTAATATAAAATTAAAGTTCTATAGGGAAGATAATTATGAATTATTAAAAATTACATTAGAAACAATCCTAAAGGCCATATTCAAAAATAATAATACTTTCAAGGCTAATTTTATAGTAAGTGAAGATATAAACTTAAGAGCTTTTTTAGATATTGGGTTTACTTTAGAAGCCATATTTACAGATAATATATTTATAAAGGGAAATTTTTATGATGAGCTTAGTTTTGGAATTAATAGAAATGAATATTTAAATCAAGGAAGAAATAATATTGTAGAGTTGCAAGGAAAAAATATATTAATTAGAAATTTTACACCAGATGATGCTGAAGAACTTTTACAATATTATATAAGAAATGAAGAGCATTTAAAAGCATTTGAACCAGTTAGGGATAGTAGTTTTTATACTTATGAAACACAAAAAGAAATACTACTAGAAAGTTACAGGCAACTTATGACTGGAGTAGGAAGTGATTTAGGAATATATATAGAAGGAAAACTTATAGGGAAAGCTAAAATTTCTAGTATTGTATATGGAGTATTTAAGAGCGGAATATTAGGATATTCTATAGATAAAGAATATGAAGGAAAAGGTTATATGAAAGAAGCTATTAATTTAGTTTTAAATTATGCTAAGGAATATTTAGATTTGCATAGAATAGAAGCATCTGTATTAACAACAAATGAGAGATCAAAAGGTGTTTTATTAGCATGTAATTTTGAAGAGGTAGGAATTAATAAAAAATACTTATATATAAATGGTAAATGGAGTGATCATATAACATTTTATAAAATACTTTCATAAAATGTTATATAAAAAGAGCTAAGAATTTAATCTTAGCTCTTTTTATTATTAAACTTCGTAATTAACAACTATATTTTGACCAGCAACAACTGAACCAGATTCAACTGCATTTATTGATTTAGCAGAATCAACATTAGTTATTAAAACTGGAGTTGCAAGAGATAATCCTTTACCTAATATGAAATCTCTATCAATTTTAATGATTGGAGTTCCAGCTTTTACTTTTGTACCAGCTTCAACTAATTGTTCGAAACCTTCTCCATTTAAGCTTACTGTATCAACACCGATATGAACTAATATTTCTAATCCATTTTCTAATGTCATTGCAAATGCATGCTTAGTTCCGAAAACTAAAGATAAATCTCCGTCTGCAGGAGCTACTATAGTATTTCCTTTAACCATTATTGCAGCACCGTCTCCAGCCATTTTTCCAGCGAAAACTGGGTCTGGAACTTCTGATAGTGGTATTAAATCACCATCAGCAACAGCGATTAATGCATTCTTTGGAGCCTCTACTTTTGATTCTACTTTTGTTTCTGATTTACCAAATAACTTTTTAAAAAAATTAGCCATGATATTTCCTGATAATTCAGGACTCACATCCTTTCTGAAATAAGTTTACACATTTTATAATATATAGGTAATAAAATAAAAAGGCATAAGCACATCTTAATTAAGAATAACTTATGCCTGATTTAACAGTAACACGTTTCAAATTAATTATATATATTGAAAAATAGTATGTCAACAAAAATACAATAATAAAAATAATTAGAACTAAACATTTATACTAATAAGTAAAATTATAATAAAACGGACATATTAAATATAGTATTAATATTATTAAGAAAAATATAGAAAACGTTGACAGAAAAATATTGACAAGAATAAAAAACCATAGTAGAATAAAAATGTAAATTAAATAGCATTCAAATATGAGGCGTGCAACCGTAATAAGGGCATTAGCTGAAAAGGATATATTATATTCTTTTTGGCTTTTTTTATTATTAACAGAAATTATCTTATGTATTTTAACGGATAGCTTTATATTTGAAAATTAAAACAATAAGGGGGATCTTCATTATGATGAAGTATTTACAAAGACTAGGAAAATCATTAATGCTTCCAGTTGCTTGTTTACCTGTTGCAAGTATTTTAATGGGTATAGGTTACTGGATTGACCCAAATGGTTGGGGAGCAAATAATGTAGCAGCAGCTTTCTTAATAAAAGCGGGTAGTTCATTAATTGATAACATGGCAATTTTATTTGCTATTGGTGTTGGTGTTGGTATGTCAGATGATAACGATGGAACATCAGGTTTAGCTGGACTTGTTTCATGGTTAATGATTACTACTTTATTAGCTCCAGGTGCTGTAGCTATGTTTAAGGGTGTTGACGTTTCAGAAGTACCAGCAGCGTTTGGAAAAATTCAAACTCAATTTACTGGTATAATATCAGGGATAATTGGTGCAACTTGCTACAACAAGTTCAAGAACACTAAATTACCACCAGCTTTAGGTTTCTTCAGCGGTAAGAGATGTGTTGCTATAGTAACTTCAGCAACTTCAATAGTTGCAGCTTTAATATTATTCTTCGTATGGCCAATGGTATATGGAGCATTAGTTTCATTTGGTGAAGCTATTATTTCTACTGGTGCAGTAGGAGCAGGTATATATGCATTCTTTAACAGATTATTAATACCTACAGGTTTACATCACGCATTAAACTCTGTATTCTGGTTTGATGTTGCTGGAATTAATGATATAGCTAACTTCTGGGGACAAGCAGGAAATGGTGTATACGGACAAACTGGTATGTACATGACTGGATTCTTCCCAGTAATGATGTTTGGTTTACCAGCAGCAGCTTTAGCTATGTATCATACAGCTAAAGATAATAAGAAGAAGATAGCTGGAGGATTATTATTAGCAGCTGGATTATCTTCATTCTTTACAGGGGTTACAGAACCATTAGAATTTGCATTTATGTTCTTAGCACCAGCTTTATACTTTGTACACGCATTATTAACAGGTGTATCTGCATTTGTTTGTACAATATTACCAGTAAGAGCTGGATTTAACTTCAGTGCTGGATTAGTTGACTGGGTATTAAGCTTTAAGGCTCCAATGGCTCAAAATCCATTATGGTTAATACCAATAGGTCTTGTATTTGGTGTAATATACTATGTAGTATTCAGATTCATGATCGTTAAATTCGATTTAAAGACTCCAGGTAGAGAAGATGATGATGATACAACAGAAGAAATGGATGCAAAATTAGCTAACAATAATTTCACTGCTGTAGCTGAAACTATCTTAAAAGGACTTGGCGGAAAAGAAAACATTGTAACTATTGATAACTGCGTAACAAGATTACGTTTAGAAATCAAAGATAATACAAAAGTAAATGAAAAGATTATTAAATCTGCAGGTGTAGCAGGGGTAATCAGACCAAGTAAAACAGCTATCCAAGTTATAGTTGGAACTCAAGTACAATTCGTTGCTGACGAATTCAAAAAATTATGTAAATAATATATAGAATTATAATAAAACTTGTATTTAAAATTATTAGTAAGATTATTTAGAATAAGAAAATAGGATGAGATGAAATCTCATCCTATTTTTTTTATGAATTAGTTAGTAATTAATATGAGAGTTGTAGATTATTAGATGCAGATTAAAGAATAAAAAGATAACTTAACCAGGTGTATCAATACATGAAAAATAGAGTATTATGAAGAAAAATAAGGTAATAGGAAGTTATTTGTTTAAAATAGTAATATATAGTATACTTTATATTAAAGATACAATGGTATCATAAGTCTTGTCCTAATCGACACCAACAAATTTAAAAAGTTACTGATATTTAGGTTGATACAAATTAATGAAAATAAAAAATTAAAAAAGTGTTGACAAATAAGTAACTAGGTGATAAGATAAGGAAGTCGCTTGAGGGCGACACAGAAAATGGTCTTTGAAAATTGAACAGAATATAGTTAAAGTAAACCAGCAATTCTTTTGAGAGTCTTAAAATAAAGACTCAAAGTAATTTGAGCAAATGATTAAACTTTTTAGTGAGAGTTTGATCCTGGCTCAGGACGAACGCTGGCGGCGTGCCTAACACATGCAAGTCGAGCGAGTGGATTTCCTTCGGGATTGAAGCTAGCGGCGGACGGGTGAGTAACACGTGGGCAACCTGCCTCATAGAGGGGAATAGCCTCCCGAAAGGGAGATTAATACCGCATAAGATTGTAGCTTCGCATGAAGTAGCAATTAAAGGAGCAATCCGCTATGAGATGGGCCCGCGGCGCATTAGCTAGTTGGTGAGGTAACGGCTCACCAAGGCGACGATGCGTAGCC